>JAKALX010000528.1 GCA_021823905.1 Chloroflexota bacterium
GCCGCGGACCGGCGCGTCTCGGTCGAGGATCCGGAGATGCGGCACGGGCGCAAGAGCAAGACGAAGCGGTTCAACGGCTTCAAGCGCCACATCGCCACCGACCTCGACTCTGGGTTGATCCTCTCCGGCGCGATCACGCCAGCCAACCGGCCGGAGGACGAGGCGGCCCCTGACCTGGCCGACGACATCGCCATGCAGGGGCTGGAGATCGGCACGCTCTACATCGACCGCGGCTACGTGAAGGCAGGGCTCGTCGACGACGTGCTCGGCCGTGGTGGCGAGATCGTCTGTCGCCCCTGGATCGCGAGGAACAAGGGCGCCTTCCCCAAGGCAGCCTTCAAGATCAACCTGCGAGACCTCACCATCACCTGTCCTGCCGGTGAGGAGGAGCGCATCGAGTTCGGCTCCGTGACGGAGTTCGACCCCGAGGCTTGTGACCACTGCAACCTGCGGGCGCAATGCACCGCCGCGACACCAGGGACTGGGCGCTCGGTGAACATCGCCGAGGACGAGCGGCTACAGCAGCGCCTCCGGAAGCATCTCGCCACCCCGCGCGGCCGAGCCCGGCTTCGGGAGCGCGTCGGCGTCGAGCACCGGCTCGCCCACCTCGTTCGTCGTCAGGGCCGCCGCGCTCGGTACCGCGGCGTGCGCAGGAACCTCTTCGACCTCCGACGCGCCTCGGCCATCCAGAACCTCGAGGCCATCCAGCGCAAGGTGGCGTGATGAGATCCCTTTCAACCTATTCGGTGTTCAAGAAGGTCTGCCCGCGCTGTGGCGGCCGCGAGTTCACCCCGCTCGGCGAGGGCAAGCTCACCGAGATGTACGAGGTGGTCGCCGCTCGGGTCGAGCGGCAGCTCCACGTCCAGGAGAAGCTCCGCTGCCGCTGCGGCGAGGGCATCCTCACCGCGGACCCGCCGGACAAGGTCTTCGACAGGACTCGCTTCGGCCCGACCTTCATGGCCCAGGTGGCGGTGTCGAAGTGCGCCGACTCGATCCCGCTCTACCGCCAGGCCAAGGCCTGGCGCCGGGCCGGCGTGCCGGTGAACGACTCGACCCTGGGCGACCTGTTCCACGCCACCGCCCGTGCGTCGAACGTGCTCTACGAGCGGCTGCTCGCGCTGATCGCTGTCGACCCGTTGGTCCTCGCCGACGAGACCAAGATGCCGGTGCAGGCCAAGGGAAAGACCCGCACCGCGTGGATCTGGGACTTCATCGCCAAGGACGCGGACGAGAAGACCCTCATCGCCTACGTCTTCTCGAACAGCCGCTCCGGCGAGACGCCGCTGCGCGTGCTCGCAAACACGCTCGGCAAGCTCCTGGTGGACGGGTACACCGCCTACAACAAGGTGACGGTGCCGGGCGGCCGTGAGCGCGCCGGGTGCCACGCGCATGCTCGGAGGAAGTTCTTCGAGGCGCTCTCCACGGCGCCCGCTGAGGCGACGCAGGCCATGGACTTCATCCTGGAGCTGTACCGCGTGGAGCGCGCCGCCTGGGAGACCGGCCTCGCCCGCACCCCGGCGCACCTCGCCATGAGGCAGGAGCGCAGCAAGCCGGTGATGGAAGCCTTCCATGCCTGGCTCGAGGCCGAGCGACCGAAGCACCTGCCCAAGGGGCCGATGGGCGAAGCCATCAAGTACGCGCTGAACCAGTGGGACGCGCTCAGCCTCTTCCTCACCGACGCCGCGCTGCCGCTGGACAACAACGAATCCGAGAGGGCGCTCAGGGTCTGCGCCCTCGGCCGGAAGAACTTCCTCTTCGTCGGCAACGACGACGCCGGCGAGAACCTGGCCGGCCTCTACTCGCTCATCGCCACCTGCGAGGCGAACGGCGTCAACGCGGTCGAGTACCTCGCCGACGTGCTCATCCGCGTCCAGATCCACCCGGCCTCGCGCCTCGACGAGCTGCTGCCGCACCGCTGGAAGCCGCCAGCAGCCGAGCCGTCGGCCTGAAGCTGGTCGGCGGCGACTCCGGACAGGAAGGAGGAGCAAGACGGGCCCGCCGCGCGCGGGCTCCCGAGAGACCTACGTCAAGACGACCGCGGTCGGGCGGTTACCAAACGCCGCGTTTTGGAGCAGGAAGCTTGACCGGAACGTTCGGCGGGACCGGCGAGCGGATCGTGAGCTCCACGTGCTCGGCTGGCTAGCCGTTCACGTCTGGGAGCACGAGGCCAAGCAGGACGTTGAAAGGGTGGTTCGCAGAGTCGTGAGGGTGTTGCGGAAGCGTACGGTGACGCGCTTGCGGCCGCCTGCGCCCAGATCGCGGAACCGAAGAAGGCGGTGATCTCGTGGCCGCTCCGTACCTGCTTCGTGACGGAGGCGGTTTCGGGCCCGGTGGGGACGGAAGCGGACTTGGCGTCGAAGTACTCATCTGGGCGAGTGCTTCTCCGAGCCTCGGGCGACACTTCGAGCCACGAAGGCCGCTAGGTCGGCTTCCAGCACGCGAATCGTGTGGTCGGAGACTCGAAGGTGTCGGAGACTGCCCGTCTCGCAGAGCTTGTAGACGGTGGCGGTCGACACGCCAAGGACGGCCGCGACCTGCTTCACGGTCAGCAGCTTTGGCGTCGACGAGACGGGCAACGACTGCATGGGATCTGCATGGGATTGCGTGCAAGAGCCGCCAACTAGATGCATCGGGCGTGCGGTCCGGGCAGCCCGAAATCCCTTCCCCGGCAAGACCTTGCAGCCGCGTG
>JAKALX010000529.1 GCA_021823905.1 Chloroflexota bacterium
GGAAACGTTAGGCATCGTCGGTGAGTCGGGCTGCGGCAAGACGACGCTCGGGCGCACGATTCTCCGGCTGGTGGAACCCACCAGTGGGCGCGTGCACCTCGACGGCACCGACCTCCTCGCCCTCGAGGGCTCGGCGTTACGCGCCATGCGTCGCCACATCCAGATCATCTTTCAGGATCCCTTCTCCTCGCTCAACCCGCGCCTCACCATCGGCGCGACCATCAAGGAAGGGATCACGGTCCATCGCCTCGCCGAGGGGGCGGAGGCCGACACGCGGGTGCGGCGCCTGCTCGAGGAGGTCGGGCTCCGAGCAGAGTATGCCTCGCGCTATCCGCACGAGTTCTCGGGGGGGCAGCGGCAGCGCGTCGGGATTGCCCGGGCGCTGGCGGTCGAGCCGCGCCTCATCGTCTGCGACGAGCCAGTGTCGGCACTCGACGTCTCGGTACAGGCCCAGGTGATCAACCTGCTGCAGGACCTGCAGCGCGACCGCGGGCTCACCTACATCTTCATAGCGCACGACCTCTCCGTGGTCGAGCACATGGCGACGCGCGTCGCCGTGATGTACCTCGGCCGCTTCGTGGAATTGGCCTCGGCGCGCTCGCTGTACCGCGAGCCGGTCATGCCGTACACGCAGGCACTCCTCTCCGCCGTCCCGGTCCCCGACCCTACGCGCGTCCGTTCGCGAATCGTCCTCACGGGCGACGTTCCCTCGCCGCTCGCACCGCCGAGCGGGTGCGCGTTTCATCCGCGTTGCCACCACCCGGCGCGGGACGCGGCCTGCGAGCGCCTCGTCCCGCCGCTGGAGTCCAAGGGGGACGATCACCTGGCGGCCTGCATCAAGCAGCTCCCCACCTCCATCGACTGGCCCGCGCAGCAGGCTGCAGGTGCAACGCGTCCGGCGGAACGCTACCTCCCGCTCGCGGCCATCGCCGCGCGAGCGGACGACTGATCTCCTCGCTCCCCTCCACTTCCATGGCCCCCCCGTCCGTTCCCGCGTCCTCCGCCCCGGCGGCCGTCGACGACGCCGCGCGCCTGCCGTACACCGGCGACCGCTCCTTCTTCGGACAGCCGGGAGGGCTCGCCACGCTCTTCTTCACCGAGATGTGGGAGCGCTTTTCGTACTACGGGATTCGTCCGCTCCTCGTCCTCTTCATGACCGCCGCCCTCGCGCAGGGCGGCTTCGGTTTCGAGCGCTCCGAGGCGTCAGCGATCGTCGGGATCTACGCCGCCAGCGTCTACCTGGCCTCGCTCCCGGGGGGGTGGGTCGCCGACCGGTGGCTGGGGCTGCAACGCTCGATTTGGTACGGCGGCGTGTTCATCGCGCTGGGACACCTCTCGATCGCCCTCTCCGCGCTCCTCGCTCACGGCGCCTTCTTCCTTGGCCTCGTCCTCATCGTGATCGGGACCGGGCTGCTCAAGCCGAACATTTCGGCGCTCGTCGGCGACCTGTATCCCGAAGGCGGAGCGCGCCGTGATGCCGGCTTCTCGATCTTCTACATGGGAATCAACACCGGCGCGCTCATCGCTCCGCTCATCACCGGGATCCTCGGCGAACGCGTCGGCTGGCACTGGGGATTCGGAGCCGCCGGCGTCGGGATGCTCTTCGGCCTCCTCACTTTTCGCAGCCGAGTGAAGCGCACCCTGGGCCCGCTCGGCGCCACGCCGTCGGCGGCGCCTGACGAGCAGCGGCGGGTCAAGCGATGGGCACTCGGTGGCACCGCGGTGGTCTTCGCCGTGGTCTTGCTGGCCATGTTCGGCGTCATCAGGATCGACCCGGTCGCCGTCGCCGCGGCGGTGAGCCTGGCCATGGCCGTCATGGCGGCGCTGTACTTCGGCTACATCTTTCTCCTCGCCGGCCTCTCCTCCGACGAGAAGAAGCGAATGGCCGTCATCCTGGCGCTCTGCCTCTTCTCCATCGTCTTCTGGGCGGCCTTCGAGCAGGCTCCCACGTCGCTCAACCTCTTCGCCCGCGACTTCACCGACCGCACCGTTTTCGGCTGGGAAATGCCGACCCTCTGGCTGCAGTCGGCCAACTCGTTCTTCGTCATCACCCTCGCCCCCGTCTTCGGCGCGCTCTGGGTCGCCCTGGCCAAGCGGAAGCTCGATTTTTCCAGCCCGGCGAAGTTTTCCTTCGCCCTGGTGATGGCCGGCGTTGGCTTCCTGGTGATGGTGTGGGCCTCGAACCGCGTGATCGCCGGCGGCGGCGCCGTAAAGGTGTCGATGTTGTGGCTGACGGTGAGCTACCTCTTCCAGACGTTCGGCGAACTCTCGCTCAGCCCGGTCGGCCTCAGCTCGATGACCAAGCTCGCGCCCCGCAAGTTCGTGGGGCAGATGATGGGGCTCTGGTTCCTTGCCACCGCCATGGGGAACCTGATCGCCGGGCTCGTGGGCGGCCACGTCAACCCCGAGAACCTCCAGCAGATGCCGGAGCTCTTCCAGCGCACCGCCACGTCTCTCTTCGTGGCCGCCGCCATCCTCGCGGTCCTCGTCATTCCGATTCGGCGGATGATGGCGACAACGGCTAAGTAGAAGACGAGAAGACGAGAAGACGAGAAGACGAGAAGACGAGAAGACGAGAAGACGAGGGGGGTGTACCTCGTCTTCTCGCTCATGGCCAATTGAAGATGCTTTGTGGCACGACTCGCTCGCGGATGCGCCGCACGTCGCCCGGGATGTTGTG
>JAKALX010000075.1 GCA_021823905.1 Chloroflexota bacterium
CCCTGGCGGCGACCCGAACATCGGCGGCGTGAACAAGCTCGGATTGGTGTTCGTCTCGCGTGGGCCCTGCGATGGCACGGCGTTTTGAACCGGCGCCGGGCGCGATGGCGGCGGCGGGATGGTTGGCGGTGTCTCGTCCTGTTGACTCCCGTCGCTCGTGATCCCCACGCGGCTCGCAACGTGCGAAACCAGCGTCACCGGATTCGCAAGCGTCTCATTCCCTGTCAGCGCTCCGACCGCGCTCACCGCCGCCAGGGGCGCCGCGACGGACGCAGCCGCGATTACCGCGCGCCGCGCCAGCGACTGCCAGTTGGCTTCCAGCGGGCGGGCGGCGAGGGCAACGGCCATCCTGTTTTGAACGACGCCGATACCCTGCGACGAGAGTGTCGCCGTCGCCAGCGGGGCAAAGAACGCGGCGGCGGACGCTTCGAGTTCGGGCGACAGGTTGGGGACGTGGGCGAATGGATTGTTCATCGGAGCCTCGACTCGGGGTCGTTCCCGAGGATGTTCTTCAGCCGGGCCAGCGCGCGGTGCTGGAGCGCCTTCACCGCACCCGTGGAGCGCCCCGTCAGCCGCGCCACCTCGTCGAGTGGCCTGCCCTCGACGAATCGAAGATGGACAACCTCGCGCTGTTCCGCCGTCAGCTGCGCCAGAGCCGCGAACGCCACCGACAGGTAGGCGTCCGGCCCTTCCACCGCGGGTTCGGGGATGCCTTCGATGTCGCGCTCACGGCCACGCCGCCGGAACCAGTCCATGCAGCGCACGCGGGCGATCGAGAGCAGCCAGGCGACGATCGGCCGGCCACGGTCCCGGTACCGCCCAATCCCCTCGATCGCCTCCACGAACACCTGCGCCGTGATGTCCTCAGCAACCGCGCGGTTGCCAACCTGAGCCAGCACCGCGCGAAAGACCACCGGATGCTCGCGCTCGAAGAGCGCCGACCAGGCAGCAGCCTGGCGGCTCCGCAATGCGCTGAGCTCGTCGAGCCCGGACGCCGGGCGGGCGGCCGTGCGTGCGAGGGGCAGAATGGCCAACTCGTCCCCTTCTCGGCCGGCGGCCGGTCTCACAGGTGAAGCGTTTGGGCGAGGCGAAAGGATACGGGCATCCCCCGCCTACGCGCTTTGCCGGTGGATCGCTTCGAGCGCGTCCTCGAGTGGGCCTTCGCGTGCCGGCGCGACGGCCACTATCGTACCTTCCACTTCGACCGCCGGAATCTCGAACATGAACCGCCGCAGGAGCGCGTCGTCCGACTCGATGTTCACCGCGGTGACCGTCAGGGGCACCCGCACGCTGATGCGGTCGAGGGCCGCTCGCGCCTCGATGCAGAGCGTGCAGCCCGGGCGAACGTAGAGCGTGACGGCGAGCGGCCGGCCCATCAAGCGGTCAGCGGCGTGCCGTCCGGCTCGTCGGAATCGTCGTCCAGGTCACCCCAGGCCCGCTCCGCGTACTCCGGCGTAATCGGACCCGGGTGCCGGAACAGGATTCCCGCCGCCACTACCGCAACCGCCAGCAGCAGCCCGCTCACGATTTGCGGCACCGGGATCTTGTAGAACTCCTGCTCGTCGACCCGCGTGAACGAGAGGAAGTAGCGCATGATCGCGTAGAGCGCGATGTAGACGCAGAACACCCAGCCGGGAACCTTGATGTAACGGCGGGCGACGAACACCAGGAAGGCGCAGATCACGAAGTCGCCGATGAGCTCATAGCCCCCCGCCGTCGGGTGGACCGCCTTTCCAAGCTCGCCCAGCGTGTTCGGATTCGTGTAGCGCACGCCCCAGGGAAGATCGGTGCCCGTAGCGTGGTGCTCGCCGTTGATCAGGTCGCCGATCCGCCCGATGCCCTGGCCCAGGACCATGCCTGGCGCCGCCGCGTCGAGCGCGATCGCGATCGGCCACTTGCGCCAGATGGAATAGATCAGCCCGCCAACCACCCCGCCGATGAGGCCGCCATAGAGCGTGATCCCGCCCTCCGTGATCTTCGTCACGATGGTCACCGGGTCGTCGCCGAAGCGGTCCCAGTGTTCGAACACGAAGAACAGCCGCGCCCCGACAATGGCGCAAGGCACGCCCACGAGCGCGATCTCCTGGCCGATCTCCGCCGGGACCCCGTCTTTCTTCGCCAGCCAGACGGAAAGCGAGACGCCGCCGATGATGCCAACCGCCGTGAACAACCCGTGCCACGTGAGCGTGAACGGCCCGAAGGTGAACATCGTCGGGTCGATATTGATGTCGATGGTCAGGAACGAAACCAGGGCAAGCACGTGCATCGGCCGTAGGGTACAGGGAAACGCGGCGAGAGACGAGAAAGACGGGGAAGACAAGAGACCGGAGACACAAGACACAAGACACGAGACTGAAGATCGGCCAGCGTTTCTCTGGTCTCTGGTCTCTGGTCTCTGGTCTCTGGTCTCTGGTCTCTGGTCTCTGGTCTCTGGTCTCTGGTCTCTGGTCTCTGGTCTCTGGTCTCTGGTCTCTGGTCTCTGGTCTCCCTACCGCGATCCGCGCATCCGCGGGTCCAGCGCGTCACGCAGCCCGTCGCCCAACATGTTGAAGCTGTAGACGGTGAAGAAGATCGCGAGGCCCGGGAAGATCGCCAGGTGCGGGTAGTTCACCAGGAAACGCTGCGCGTCCGTGATCATCCGCCCCCAGCTCGCCGTCGGAGGCTGCACCCCGTAGCCGAGGAAGCTCAGCGACGACTCGATCAGGATCGCCCCGCCGATCTGGATCGACGCGCTCACGATGATGATCGGCACCACGTTCGGCAACACGTGCCGGAAGATGATGCGGAGCGGGCTCGCCCCGAGGACGCGGGCGGCTTCCACGTACTGGTTCTGCTTCGACGCGATCGCCGCCCCGCGCATAATCCGCGACGAACCAGCCGAGATAAGCAGGCCCAGCGCCGCGACGATCGCCATCGTCGTTGGCACCGACTGGTGCGTGATCGGCACCTGCTTGAACGACGTCACAAAGAGGATGATGAAGATCAGTCCGGGCATCGCGATGCCAATGTCCACAAAGCGCTGAATCAGCGTGTCGATCCAGCCCCCGGCGTAGCCCGACGTGACCCCAATGAGCGTCGCGATCGTCGAGCTCAGGAAAACGACGCCAAAGCCGATCATCACCGAGGTCCGCGCGCCGTAGACAATGCGCGTGTACAGATCACGCCCGAGTTCGTCGGTTCCGAACCAGTGCGCCCCGGAGGGCCCCTGCAGCCGCTCACCGAGCGCGCCGAAGTTGGGGTCCGTCCCGTGCGCGAACACCGAGGGGAAGATCGCCGCGAGGATGAGGACGATCACGATGCACCCGCCGGCCGTTCCCAGCGGCTTCGTCCGCACGAACGAACTCAGCGCCCGTACGTAGCGCTGCTGGCGTGAGACCTGCCGGCCAACGGCATACTGTTCGAGGACGCGCGCGTCGCTTGCCATCTATGAGTACCTGATGCGCGGGTCGAGCGCCGAATACAGCAGATCGACCCCGAGATTGGTGAAGACCACGACCGACGCCACCAGGATGTTGATAGCCTGGATCACTGGGTAGTCCTGCTGGTTGACCGCGGAGATGTAGTAGCGGCCCATGCCCGGGATTGAGTACACCTGCTCGATGATGACCGCACCGCCGACGAGAATCGGCAGTTGCAGCCCAACGATCGTGATCACCGGGATGAGCGCGTTCCGCATCGCGTGGCGCCCCACGATGACGCGTTCGCGCAGACCTTTGGACCACGCGGTCCGGATGTAGTCCTGACGCAGCACCTCGAGCATCGACGAGCGGGTGAAGCGCATGACGCCGCCGGAGAGCCCCGCGCCAAGGATGAATGCCGGCACGGCCATCATCTTGAGGTTCGCAAGCGGGTTATCGGTGAAGTACACGTAGCGCGCCGGCGGCACACCCCAGATGAAGTAACGGCCCGCCAGCGTGATCAGGATCGTGCCCAGCCAGAAGCCCGGGATCGCCAGCAGCCCAATGGCGAAGCTGCGGCCGACGTAGTCGACCGCGCTGTTCTGCCGTACCGCCGAGATGATCCCGATCGGGATGGCGACCGTGAGCGAGAAGAAGATCGCCAGCAGGCCAAGCTCGAGCGTCACCGGCAGGCGGTTCGAGAGCTCGCCGTTGACGGTGCGAGCGCTGATCAACGACTTTCCGAAGTCCAGCCGGGCCACGTCACCAAGCCAGGTCACGTATTGCTTCGGGATATTCTGATCGAGGCCGAATTCCTTGTGAATCGCCTCCCTCTGTTCGGCGGTGGCCGCCCCGAACTGCCCGATGATGTTGTCGGCGACGTCTCCCGGAACGGAGCGGATCAGGATGAACACGACAAAACTCACCCCGAGCAACGTCGGGATCATCAGCAAAAGCCGACGGACGACATAACGCCCCATGACTTCGAGCCCCGCCTTGTCGAAAGATCGTGAACGAGGCGCCGCCGGCATACGCCGGCGGCGCCCGGGTTCGGTGAGAAACTAGCTGCTCACTGGTTCTTCCAGAAGAACGGCAGCAACTCCGTCGGCCAGCCGTAGCTGCCCGGGACGGTGTGGATGTCGTTCGTCATCACCCATTCGCGCCAGGCGCCCCAGCCAGTGCCTGCGCCGGCCTGGCTCGGGATGTAGTACATCTTGGTGGCGTGGTAGGCCTGGATCTGGTTGAAGAGCGCCTTGCGCTTCGTCAGGTCGAGCTCGGCGCCCTGCTTCTTCCAGAGCTCCGTGAGCTGCGGGTCGTTGATCTTGCTGTGGTTGTTGGCGTTCCCCGGGAGGTAGGCGGAAGCATAGCCGCCGGCCTCTGGGAACGGCGTCTCGTAGCCAAAGGCGATGCCCTTGAAGTTCCCGGCGAACGTCTGCGTCTTGTACTTCGAGTTGTAGTCCTGGACGTCGGTCGTCGTCTTGATCCCGATCTGGTTGATCATCTGGATCTGGGCCTCGGAGATCGAGTTGAAGACCGCGCCGTACGCATTCGCCGTGTACTGGTAGGTCGTGTTGATCGACCCGTCGGCGACGCCCGCGGCCGAAAGCAACGCCTTCGCCGCCGCCGGGTCGAATTTGAAGTACTTGCCGCCCTCGCCCATGTCCGCGCTCTTCGGGTCGAGCCAGAATCGCAGCAAGCCGGCCGGGATGATGTTGTTCCAGTCGCCGCGAACGGTCAGGCCGGCGGCCCGCAGCTTCTTCACCTGGTAGCCGAGGTCCGTCAGCCCATCGCGGTCGAGCGCCATCGAGACCGCCTGGCGGACACGCGGATCCTTGTTCCACGGCGAAGCCGGATCGCTGTCGAAATAGAGGAAGCTGAGGAGCTGCGAGACCTCGCCATAGAGCGTGATGCTCTTGAACTGGTTCTTCACGGACACGAGGTCGTCCGCCGTGATGCCGACATAGTCGAGGCTGCCCGCCTCGAACTGCGCCAGCTGGGTCGCGTACTGCGGGATGATGTTGACCGTGTACGTGTCCATGAGCGGGAAGCCCGACATGTACCAGTTCGGGTTCTTCTTGAATTTGTACGAGACCGACGGCGTATAGCTTTCGAAGACCCACGGACCGCTGCCGATCATCACCTTCGCCGGGTCGAAGCCCGTCGCGCTCGCGTCCGCCTCTTTCGGCATGATGAAGAAGATGTTCGTGTCGGCCAGCTCGTCGAGGAACGGCGCGTGCGGCTCCTTGAGGACGAACTTGATGGTCGTCGCGTCCGGGTATTCGAGATGATCGACCCACGTCACCTTGCCTGCCACGCCCGACTTCGGATCCATCACCCGCGCCCAGGAGGCCTTGACGTCCTCCGTTGTCACCTGGCGGCCGTTGACCGGCGGCGCGTTGTGGAACTTCAGGTCAGGCTTGAGCTTGACGACCCAGGTCAGGCCGTCTGGCGAAGGCTCCGCCGAGGCTGCCGCGTCGGGAACCGCCTTCAGATCCTTGACCGCAACCCCGGGCCCCGCGTTGTACTTGAACAGCCGGCTGTAGACCGTCGCCGCGAGCGTCTTCGTGTGGAAGCTTCCCTGGCCGTACGGGTCGATCGACGGCGCGTCGCCCGTGGCGAACATCTGGTAAGCGCCGCCCTTTTTCGCGTTCGCGAACGGGTCGGCTGCCTTGGTCGGGCTTGCGCCGGCCGCCGGGGTTGGCGTCGCGAGACCGGCGAGCCCGCCGCTACTGCTGCTGCTATCGCCGCCGCAGCCGACAAGCGCGATGCCCGCCGCGCCGGCGCCCACCGCGGTTGCGCCACCGAGGAACTTTCTTCGGCTCCGCCGGGTGGTCCAGAATCGATCCCAGTATTCTCCTGCCATGTTTCCCCCTCAGGTGCCTGCTTCGAGTCGTAGACGATACGACGAGCGCGAGCCATAGGTTCTGCCAATCTGACCTATCGCCGTTGGGCAGTTTGGGTAGGTTCTGGCGGAGTGTCAACCTCTCGTTACTTGCGATCGTTCCCTGACGAAGACCATCGCGGCACATCCGTCCGGCGCCGTTGCCGCCCGGTAGAGGGAAATGAGGGGCACCTTTTACGGAGACGTTGCCGGTAGGTGACGGCCCTTTTGCCTGGGGTCCCTAGGGCCGGGCCATGAGGTACGACTACCCCGGGCACGAAACCGCACGCCGGAGTAACCCGTCTGCCACCGGTGCAACCCGCCGCTCACGGACGGCTCCCTCGTATGTCCCCTGGACGCGGCCGTCTGTTCCCGTATGAGACGCCCAGGCAGATTGCAGATCCTCGTAGCCGTCGCCGCCCTGATGGTGGTCGCCGGCCTCGCCGCCACCCAGACGGTCGCCGAAGCGCGCCGCAACCCGCGCCCAACCGTCACCCGGCAGTACCGGCCAGCCCCAACCGCAACCCCGGTGGTGACATCAACGCCCACCCCGGCCGCCACGGCCTCTCCGGCTGCGGTGGCGACGCCGGCAAGCTCGCCGGCCGCCCGCTTCAGCGACACCTTCGAAGGGCTGACCGCCGGCATGAGCTGGCTCGACAGCGGCGCCTACGGCAACTGGATCGACGTCTTCAACGGCTACGGCACGGCCGGCATTGAGACCGACGGCGACCTTGTCCTCGCCCAGGCTCCGAAAGCCGCAACCCAGGCCGGCGAGACCCATGCCGCCCTCGCCGTCACGGCCCAGAACTTCAGCGACGTGGACCTGACGCTGCAGTTGCGCACCGTCTCGCAGCTTCGCACCGGCAGCGCCCCCAACCCGTGGGAAGTCGCCTGGGCGCTCTGGAACTACACCGACAACACGCACTTCTACTACGTGGTGCTCAAGCCCGGCGGGTTCGAGATCGGCAAGGAAGACCCGGCCTACCCCGGCGCCCAGCGCTTCCTCGTCACCTCCGGCGCCATGCAGTTCCCGGTCGGCCGCTGGTACACGGTCCACATCAAGCAGGTGGCGAACGCCTTCACCGTCTCCGTCGACGGCGTGCAGATCGCCCAGTTCACCGACAACGAGCGGCCCTACACCGCGGGAGCAGTCGGCCTCTACTCCGAAGACGCCTACGTCCACTTCAACAACGTCGTCGTGCAGTAGCGATTCGACTCCCCGGAAAGGCGTCTCGAAAGAGCCGGGTCTCCCCCGGCTCTCTTTTTGTGCCGAAATGACAGAATGGGAGGCCTGATGCGGCGCATGCGATTCGTGGCGTTGGTTTGTGCGGCGGCGGCCGTCCTCGGGGCGTGCACCTCGCTCGAAGGGGCGTCCTCCGGCACGCCCGCCACTCCGACGAGGGTCTTCGTAGCAAACGTGGCGACAGACGAGCCGCGGCAGCCTATCCCAACACCGGCGTCCCCCGCGAACCCCCCGCCGCCCCAGGAGGGGGCAAAGCTCCAGGCCCCAGCGGCCGGCATGTACCTCGCCGCCAACGCCGATTTCGGCGGCCAAGAGGATCAGGTCACCGTCCAACGCATCGCGGCCTTCACCCAGGCCAGCGGCCGCGGGATCGCCTGGGCCTACTTCTCGGACAACTGGATGAACGGGATCGCCTTCCCTGCCGCCCAGGTTGCCGCCGCGAGAGCCGCGGGGACGACGCCCTTCATCCGGATGATGCCGCGCGCCACCTTCGACCAGGACCGCGCCGACCCGGTGTACACGCTCCAGAAGATCATCGACGGCCAGTATGACGCCCAGCTCACCCAGTGGGCGCGAGCCGCGAAAGCGGCCGGTCCGCTCCTCATCGAGTTCGGCACTGAAGTCAACGGCGACTGGTTCCCCTGGAACGGCAAGTACAACGGCGGCCCCGGCGCCGGCCCGCAGCGCTTCCGCGACGCCTACCGTCACGTCGTCGACCTCTTCCGCCGCGAAGGGGCGGCCAACATCACCTGGTTCTTCCACGTCGACGCCAGCGGCTCGCCCTCCGCTGCCTGGAACGCCATGGCGAACTACTACCCCGGCGACGGCTACGTCGACTGGCTCGGGATCAGCGCTTACGGCGCGCAAAGCCCCGTGGAAGACTGGGTGACGTTTTCTTCCGTCTTCGACGCTGGCTACAGGGAGCTCGCGGCGGTCGCGCCGACCAAGCCGATCGCCCTCCTCGAGTTTGCCGTCACGGATGGCTACCCCGGCCACGACAAGGCCCAGTGGATCCGCGACGCCTTCGCCACGATCCGCTCCGGCCGCTACCCCCGCCTCAAAGCCGCCTCCTGGTGGAACGAGACGTTCCAGAACGACGACGGCACCACCTCGTCATTGCGCATCGACTCGTCCCAGGCCGCGCTCGACGCCTATCGCACGGCTATCGCCGACCCCTGGTGGGTGACGACGAGCGCAATCAACTGAGCCGCGCCTACTCGTTGTAGAGCGCGTCGCGCGACTGGCGGAACGCCTCCCAGCCCTGCTCCCGCAACACCCGCAGGTGCGGATCCATCTCGCCCTTCTGCTCAAGCAACGCCGCGAAGAACGGATCCTGCCGGTAGTTCAACGCTTCCTGGAACCCGGCCAGCTCGTAGGCCCGGTTCACGAGCAGCTTGTTCGAGCGGACCGTGCCCTGCGGCAGGGCGCCAAGCTTCTTTGCCACGTCTTCGGCGACGGCGAGGAGGTCGTCGTTGGGCACCACCCGGTTCACGAGGCCGAGGCGCAGCGCGTCCTGCGCGTTGATCCGCTCGCCCATCATCAGGATCTCCTTTGCCTGCTTGGGCCCGACGAGGAATGGCGTGATTAGAACCGGCGGCCCGAACCCGTGCCGGATCTGCAGCTCGCCGAAGACAGCGTCCTCGGCCGCGATCGTCATGTCGCAGATCCCTGCCAGCTCGTGGCCCTGCCCGACTGCATAGCCGCGCACCGCCGCGATCACCGGCTTCGGCATCCGCCAGATCCGCATGTTGATGTCGAACCCGCTCGGTGTCGGCTCGTCGTCTGGCGGCGGCGTCGACTGGATGTCACCGCCTGCCGAGAACGCCCGACCGGCGCCCGTCAGCACCAGGGCCTTCACCTCCGGGTCCGCCTCGCCCTGGTCGAGCGCCACCTTCAGCCGGCGCAGGATCGACCAGTTGATCGCGTTCAGCACCACCGGCCGGTTGAGCGTGATCAGCGCCCAGCCGTCCCGCTTCTCGTAGAGGACGTCGTCGAGCGAAGGCGGCGGAATCTCGATCGGCTGTTGTGGCGAACTCACAGGCACACCCCGGCAAGGCAATGGTGGCCGAAGCCTACCCGTGCGGGAGACCACAGACAAAAGACCAAAGACACGAGACCGAGCAAGCGCCGACCACCCCGAGCCAGCGAGCAGTCTCTTGTCTTTGGTCTCTTGCCTTTTGTCTTTGGTCTCCGTCAGGCGCCCGGCCGGTAAATCATCAGCCACAGGAACACGACGAACGACAGGTCGAGCGCGATTCCGACCGCCGTGACAAGCGGCGCGCCCATGATCGCCGCCGGCTCGCCGCTCTCCGTCGTGCCCTTCGCCAGCAGATCGGCCGCCAGCGCCCGTGCCTTCCGGTTCGCCCGCATGAGGACGCCGTGATCGAGGGCGAGGACGACGATGATCAGGGCGAACGCTGCCGAGAGCCACGCGTCGGCCATGTCGTTGCCGGAAGGGCTTACGAGCAGCGAACCGAACACAATCGTGATCAGCGCCCCGAGCGACGTCACGAACAGCTCCGTCTGTCGCTGCATGTCGAGCAGGAGCACGCTCAGCTTCAGGTTCGTTGAGCGCGACGTCAGGATGCCCGCCATCGTGCTGAAGCCGGCGGCTCCCACCAGCAGGAAGACGCCGACCAGGTGGCCAAATAGATAGATGTGTTCTTTCGACAAGCGACATTCCCCCGCCGCAATCGGCAGCGATCATCGTACACGTCGCGGCCGAAAGGAGCGCCGGTTTTCGAATGGCGGCATAGACTACGCGCCAGGCGAGGAGACGATGCGAAGTGGATGGTAAGGTGGCTTCAGAACCGCGCGCGGTCGCGGACATCTACGACGAGCCCTGGGTCGCGTGGACGTTGCGTACCGCTGGTACGCACCTGCATCCCGGCCGGGAGCTCGCGACGGTTCAGCTCGCGGAACGGGCCATCCAGTTCGGCTTCCCGGCCGGCGGCAAAGTGCTGGAGGTCGCCTCCGCCCTTGGCGGGCCCGCGCGATTCGTCGCCCGGCACTTTTCGGCGACCGTCGTCTGCCTCGACATGAATCCGCTCATGCAGAATGCGCTCCGCGCCTCGGCGTGGGCCGAGGGACTCGGCCTGCGCTGCCTCCCGGTCCTCGCGCGCTCCGAACGCATGCCGTTCGCTGACTGCTCGCTGGATGCCGCCTGGAGCCAGGACGCGATGTGCCACATGGACAAGCCGGCTGTTGTCGCCGAGGTGTCGCGCGTGCTGAAGCCGGGCGCCGTGTTCGCTTTCACTGACTGGATCGCGCGCCAACCTCTGTCGCAGGAGGACATGGATCTCCTCACGCCGCTCTGGGGGTTCCCGTCGTTGTTGCGCCCGGCGGAGTACGTCGCCCTGCTCGATGGATCCGGGTTCGAGCTGCTGCTCGCGGAGGACCGCACCCCAACGCTCGCCGCCTTCCGTCCCGGCACGCCATGGGACCAGGAGCTGTTCGAGCACAGCTTCGGCCAGCGCTGGGGCGAGGCCGAGGTCGCCCGGCAGCGCGCGCCCGGCGAGGCGTGGCAGACGTTGGCCGGGTCAGGGAAGACCGGAGTCGGTATGTTCATCGCCCGCCGCCGGTAGGCACGCGCGTCTCTTGTGTCTTGTCTCGCGTCTTTTACGCTCAGCGCATGGAACGCCCCGGCTGGGACGACTACTTCATGGGCATCGCCATCGCCGTCCGGGCGCGAGCGAACTGCATGGGCAAGCGCGTCGGCGCGGTCCTCGCGCGCGAGGGCCGCGTCGTCTCCACGGGCTACAACGGCACCCCGGAAGATGCCGGCAACTGCATCGAGGGCGGCTGCCGGCGCTGCGCGGATTCCGACACATTTCCTTCCGGCACCGCCTACGACCTCTGCATCTGCGTCCACGCCGAGCAGAACGCGCTCCTCTCCGCGGCCCGATTTGGCATCGCCACCGAGGGTGCGACGCTCTACACCACCACCCGCCCCTGCTTTGGCTGCACGAAGGAGCTCCTCCAGGCGAAGATCGCCGCGGTCGTCTACCTGCACGACTGGGCGCCCGACGCTCGCCTCACCGACGAGTACCGGCGCATCCAGGAGAACTTCCGCGGGGGCGTCCGTCAGCTCCAGCTCGACGATCCCGACGCCGTATGGGCGGCCGGCGGTCGCGAGCGGGCCGGATAGCGTGTTCCAATTCTGGCGGCGGAAGGAACGATTCGAGCGGCCACC
>JAKALX010000076.1 GCA_021823905.1 Chloroflexota bacterium
GCGATCGCGGCACGGGGCGACGGGCAATGGCGCTCGCTGTGCGACGTGATGGGCCGGCCCGAGCTGGCGAGCGACCCGCGCTTCGCGACGCACGAGGCGCGAATTCGTCACCAGGACGAACTGGACGCGGCTATCGAAGACTGGACGCACACGCTTGACCGCTACGAAGTCATGGCCAGGTGCCAGGCGGCGGGCATCGCGGCCGGCGGCGTGCAGGACGCGGAGGATCTCAACAAACGCGACCCGCAACTGGCGTACCGGGAGTTCTTCGGGACGGCCACGTGCGACCGCTGGGACGCGTACGGTGTCGACCGGTTTCCCGCGCGCTTCAATGGCCGCCGGCCTGGCGTCTACGAGGGCGTTCACGAGGCCGGGGCGGATACGTTCGACATCGTCACGAGCCTGCTGGAGTTCACGGATGAAGAGGCGGCCGGCTTGATGGCGCGAGGCGTGCTCAACTGACGGCCTGAGAGCGTTGCTTCCTGCCACCCGGTGGCCTCTGCTACGCTTTCCCAATCGGCCGGGGGAACTTTTTTGGCGCTTCGACTCTATTCGTCGCTCGGGCGGGAAACGCGCGAGTTCCGCTCCCTTGTTCCGGGCGTGGTCCGGATGTACGTGTGCGGGGTGACGCCGTACGACGTGACGCATCTTGGTCACGCGTTTTCGTACGTGCAGTTCGACGCGCTCCGCCGGTACCTGACGTTCCTGGGGAACGAAGTGCGGTATGTTCAGAACATCACGGACATCGACGACGACATGATCATGGTCTCCAGGCGCCAGGGCGGGCGGCCGATCGCGGAGATCCGGGACGAGAACGACGCCATCTTCCGAGCCGATCTGGATCGCCTGAACGTACTGCGGCCGTGGCGCTACCCGAAGGCCACCGAGCACATCGACGAGATCATCGAGACGACGCGGCGGATCATCGCCAACGGCGCCGGATACGAGGTCGATGGCGACGTGTTCTTCGAAGCGGCCCGCTTTCCGCGCTACGGGCAGCTCAACGGGGTGACGCTGGAGGCGCTGGCGAAGCGCGAGAACCCCGAGTCGAAGCGCGAGCACAAGAAGCGTGGCCCGCTTGATTTTCTCCTCTGGCAGCTGACCGAACCGGACGAGCCGAGCTGGGACAGCCCCTGGGGTCCGGGGCGGCCGGGCTGGAGCATCGAGTGCACGGCGATGTCGATGGCGCACCTTGGGGAGCAGATCGACATCCACGGCGGGGGACGCGACCTGGTTTTTCCGCACCACGAGAACGAAATCGCCCAGGCGGAGACGGCGACCGGGTTGGCGCCGTACTGCGGCTGGTGGATGCACAACGGGATGCTCAAGCTCGACGGGGTGAAGATGAGCAAGTCGCTGGGCAACCTGGTGCTGGCGCGAAACCTGATGGCCGAGTTCGAGCCTGACCACCTCCGCCTCTACCTGCTGAGCGAGCACTACCGCGCCGACGCGGACTTCCACGCGAACCTCATGCCCGGTCTTCTGCCGCGGTACGAGCGGCTTACGAAGGCGGCGCAGCTGGCCGTGGGCGAGGCGGACGGCGGTTCGCCGCTGTGGCAAGCGGTGACCGAGCGGCTGGACGACGACTTCGACACGCCCGGCGCGCTCGGCCTGCTCGACGCGTCTGCCGCGCGGATCCTGGCGGGATCGGCGGATGCTGGCGAAGCCGCCGTTCTGAAGTCAGTGCTCGCGATTCTCGGGTTCGCGTTCGCGGGTGCGCGGGGGCCGGCTACCGGGGACTTCTCGCCGCTGTAACTTTGGCCGACGGACAGGTTGAGCGCCTACTCCTGGATGTCACGGCGCTGGAATCGCCAGAAGACGAGCACGAGGATGCCGGCCATCCAGGCGACGAGGACCAACGCCGCACGTAGAGCGGGAGCGTCGCCGGAGCCGAAGATGAAAGGGCCGGCCCCGCCGGTCGCGGTCACGGAGCCGTTCGCGCGCATCAGCGACTCGCCGTTGAAGTTGAGGAGGAACGCCGGGATGTGGCGTGGCCAGCCTTCGGCCCCGGTGAGGATGCCGGTGAAGATGCTTTCGATGAAGTAGACGCCGAGCGCCGCGCCAACGGCCTGGCCCGCCGAGCGGAAGACGGTCGCGCAGAGGACCGCGAGGTAGACGTAGGGCAGGACGACGAAAGTCGTTCGCGCCCAGCCTTCGAAGGCATCTTGCAACCAGCGGGCGTCGATCGTCCCGTAATCGAGAACGTAGACGTGCGTCCACCAGGCGCTGGCGGCCATGCCGATGAGGAAGCCGGCGGCCACGGCGACCGCCGTGAAGAGCGTGCTGGTGAAGAGCTTGGCGAAGAGGAAGTGCCAGCGATGAACGCCGCGCGCGGCGACCACTCCCACGGTGCGCCAGTCGTACTCGTTGCCCATCATCGATCCGGCGAAGATGACGCAGACGAGGGTCGCGAAGAAGCGTTCGAGGGCGAGGCTGTAGGGAATGACGTGGAGGAAGGACATCGCGGCCTTCGCTTCGAGCCAGGCGAAGTACGAGCCGCGACGGGTGCCTGGCCCGCTGTCGATGCGCAGCCAGAGGAGCACGTAGAAGACGAGGACGAGGGCGGCGAGTGAAATCAAGAGGATGGCCGTCATCCGGCGGTGGCTGACCTTGAAGAGCTCGGCGTCGAGGGCGTTGAGCAGGCGCGTGGCCTGCGTGCGGACGAGGCTAGACATCCTGGCTCTCGGCGCCGGTGAGCTCGAAGAAGACGTCCTCGAGGCTGGGCCGAACGGAACGGATCTCGGCGGCGTAGAGCCCCTCGGCGGCAAGGAAACGGTTGATTTCGCGGCCTTCCTGGCCGGCGCCGGCGATAGCCAGCTCATCGCCTTCGCGCCGGACCCGGCCGGCCCACGGCGATGTGGCGAACGCTGCTTCGGCTTCGGCTGCTTCCGGAAGGCGGACACGCAGCTCGCCGGTCTCGCCGAGGAGGCTTGCGGTCGTGCCCTGGGCCACAACCCGGCCGGCCTGCAAGATCGCCACGGCGTCGCAGACCTGCTCGACTTCGTGGAGGAGATGGCTGCAGAGGATGATTGTGCGGCCCTCGGCGGCGAGTTCGGGGATGAGCTCGCGAACCTCGCGCGTCCCCTGCGGGTCGAGGCCGTTGGTCGGCTCGTCGAGGATGACGAGCTCGGGATCGTGGAGGATGGCGGCGGCGATGCCCAGGCGCTGCTTCATGCCGAGCGAATAGGTCTTGAAGGTGCGGTCGGCTGCCTGGCCGAGGTGGACGCGATGGAGGGCATTGTCGATGCCAGCCGGGCCGGCGCCCGGGGTGTACTTCTCGAGGAGGCGGAGGTTGTCGCGGCCGGAGAGGTAGGGGACGAAGGCGGGCGTTTCGACGAGCGAGCCGATCCGACGAAGGAGGTCGGGGCCGTGGTGGGAGAGCGGCTGGCCGAAGAGGCTGACGGTTCCCGCGTCGGGGCGGCCAAGGCCGAGGATCATGCGGACGGTGGTCGACTTGCCGGAGCCGTTGGGGCCGAGGGCGCCGAAGACGGTTCCGCGGGGAACGGAGAGATCGACGCCGCGGATGGCGGTCACTGCGCCATAGCGCTTGGTCAGTCCGCGGGCTTCGACGACGCTATCCAGTTGACGCTCCTTCGCGAACGAGGCTCTGGAGTCCACGGTAAAGGGCGCGGGGGAAAGCGGGCGGAAGGGGTGGGGGACGGGGAGGAGGGAGGAGAGAGGAGGGAGGAGGGAGGAGGCGGGGCGCTTCAGGTAGGCAGGGGAGCGTATCGGTCTCGCGGCGGGCCTCGGGTGCGCGTCCTGCTGGATTTCCTGATCGGCGCCCACGCGCTCCATCAGACCGACCGCCTGCTCACGCGAGGCCCGCGGTTCCACCGGGCGTATCTGCCGGACCTGGTGAGTCTGGATGCGTCCGCGGGATGAGGGATTGGCGGAAGGGGCGGCGGCGGGGAGGGCGGTAAAGGGGGAACCCGAAGGCGCCCCCCTCACGTGGGTGGCTGTTGAGAGCGACGGCGACGCTAGTCTCTGCCGTGGTGCCCGGTACCGCTGTGGTCATTCTGGCCGTCGTGCCCGTCGTCATCACCGTGCTCCCGGAGGTGTTCGACGTAGCTGACGCACGCGCCCTGGTTCTTGAAGCCGGTGCCGTTTGCGCGGAGGACGATGTCCCATCCGCCGTCCTTGCACTGGTTCTTGCTGATTGCCAGAGCGCCTCCGTTGCAGGGGCCGCTGAGGTCGGAGGTGGTCAGCCAGGGATTGAAGGAGACACCCGTGCTGACTCGATCGCCGGTACCGGGCCCAACCGGACCGGGGCCGTTGGCGGCGCCCCACCAGTTGCAGGTTGCATCAATGGTTGAACCAAGCGACTCGTCCGCCATCAATCCATACAGATTGCCGGCGATGGAGTTGTTATTGACTTTGATGCTCCCGTTCAAACCAGCCACGTTGATCCCGTTGCCGCTCGGAACATGGACAATATTGTTGTGAATGTTGGCGCTAACCCCTCCGGCCGGATCGTTGTTCAATGTGCCGCTGACGTTCTTCAAGAATACAGCACCATTTAGGTTAATGATGTCCGTCGTGGCGAAGTCAAAATTGTTGTCTTCGATCACGACGTTGGTGAACTTGCCAGGGTTTTGGCCCGAGAATCCACCCGAAAACTGCACACCAGTGGATTTGAAGTTGACAAACTGGTTCTCGTTGATCTCCTGTAGAGAAATGACATTCACTCCGCCGTAAGTGATCGCCTCGATAGCGCGACCGCCGTATTTGTTACCGTCTCCGCCGTCTGCCACAGCATACACTCCGGTGAACAGCGCGTCGAAGGTGTTTTCCGCGATTGTCGACGCGCCAGTCTGCCGTTCCAGGAGGATGCCGTGGTACATAGCGCTCAAGTAGTTGTCCTGGATCGCTAGCGTGCCAGTGTTACCATAGGTCCATATGCCGTAGTCATTGCCCACAGTCAGACCAGCGCCATGGCCGATCAGCTTGTTGTGTTGGATCGTTACCGGATAGCTGCTCTTGGCAAATATGTTCAAGGCAATGCTACTGCCATCGCTGGGATTCCATCCCGTATTGACGATCTTGAAGCCCTCGAAGATGACTGGTCCCGTGGGCTGATAGATCCGTACCTGACCAACCTTCAGCATGGTCGTACTATTCTGACCGTCAATCACGACATTGTCAGGATTTGACACGTCCCCAACAATCGTAAGCCCCTTGGTGATAATCAGCTGTTCCGTATACGTCCCCGCGGCCACGTTGATCGTGTCCCCGAGCGAAGCCTTGTTGATGGCCGCCTGAATGGTCAGGCAGGCGCTACCAGTGGCGAGGCAGGAGTTCCCGTCACTCCCGGTCGTGCCGTCCACGTACCAAGGGCCGGCGGCTCGCGCGTTTTGGGTGAGGCCGAAGCTGCCGCCGGCGACGGTCGCGAGGGCGACCATCGCCACGACCATGGCAAGGAGGATGAGTTTTCGCATCTGATTACTCCGGACCTGTTGTCTCGGGGGCGTAGGGGAGAACCCTGAGGGCGGCGCCGCCCGGCAAGGAGGAATCATCCTTGGGCGTTACTGATTTGTCACTACCTAAATACTTGATCGACGGGAAATGTCGCGATTTTGGGCGGATTCTGACGGGGTTCTAACGGGTTGGGGGCCAGGTTGGGTGGGGATTGCGGTTGCCTCGCCATAGTGGCTGGTCAGCGAGCGGGCCGCGACGACGTTCTGTAGGAGGTGGCTTTTCGTGGGGTGCGGGAGTGACGAAAAAGGACAAAGGGAAGGGGCGCCGGATGGCGCCCCCTGGAGTCGTCACTCGCTCGCCGACTACGGCTTGGCGCCGTAGCCGTTCGGCGTCGCAAGGGCGCCCCAGATATGGCCAGTGCCGAAGCTCGGGTCGAGGCCCTGGTCCATGATCACCTCATAGTTGCCCCAGACCGAGTACCCGCCGCTACGCCAGTATGGGCTTGCTGCTCCAGCGGAGCCGACCCAGATGATTTTGTAGTGCCAGACCGCGCTCGATCCGTCCGGTGCCATGCCGTTCCATTCGTTGTCTGTCCAGGCGCCAGCACAGTAAGTGGGGTTGTTGTAGCCGTTGGCGTTGCAGGCATCCCAAGCGGCGTTCCACTTCATGACGAGATGGTCGTTCGCGTAGGTAGGATCTCCCCACACTTTGCCGTCCAGCACTTTGTCCACCCCGTCGGCTGGACCGACGAATATGCGGGCGCCGTAGTTGTAGCCATATTGGTCGAAGCCACCGGCAGCGTTCGCCACGCTCGGGACTACGAGCACTGCCCCGATGATGGCCGCGAAGACGGCCCCGATCATTGCTTTCCGCATGGGTTACTCCGGACCTGCTGTCTCGGGGGCGCGGCACGTAGGGGAGAACCCTGAGGGCGGCGCCGCCCGGCAAGGAGGAATCATCCTCGGGCTTTACTGATTTGTCACTACGTAAATACTTGATCGACGGGAAACGTCGCGATTTTGGGCGGATTCTGACGGGGTTCTAACGGATCGGGGGAATAACGGCCACCTCGCCATAGCGCCCTGGCCAGCGCGCGGTCCGCGACGACGTCTTTGAGAAACGGCCCCGTAGGGGCGGGTCGTGCGAGTCGTGGGAAAAAGGGGAGATGAAACAGGACAGAAGGGGGAGGAGGCGCGGACGGCGCGCCCTCCCCCTCAGCGGAATCCGAATCTACTCCCGCTACTGGATGTTGCCGGTGTTTCCCGTGATGGCGTTCGTCCACGTTCCGTGGGGACCGGCGTTATAGATCCAGCCCCACCACGCAAGGTTGAAGTTGCTGGTCGAGCTGAAGTAGACATCAAGCCACGAGACGTAATGGCAGGCGCCTTCGATGGTGCAAGCGTAGTTCACTGTCCCGACGTTGCCGCGTGTTGCCCAAACGGGATTCTCGTTGAGCGTTCCGGTGAAGATCGTCGATCGGTAACCCCCGTTCATGGTGCCTATGATACCAGCTGCCACCGGTCCTTCGGGACCGGGGGCGGGTCCCTCGACTGTCGTGAATTTGCCCGTGTAGGTCACAGTGGCGCAGTAGGTGTCCGAACCAACTTGCCAGACTTTGATATTGCGCTGGTAATTGTCGTAGGCCCAGTTGTTGCCCTGTTGGCCCGAATCAACGTCGTTCGTCACGCTCTCCACGGCATTAATCACCATGGTTCCGGGGCCGCAGGCGCTTGCCGCCAACTGATGGGCGGCCTCCTGTTGAAATGGATCGCCAGCGAACGCAACTCCAGGCAGTACGAGCATTGCCCCGACGATGGCCGCGAAGGCGGCCCCGATGATTGCTTTCCGCATCGATTACTCCGGACCTGCTGTCTCGGGGGCGCGGCACGTAGGGGAGAACCCTGAGGGCGGCGCCGCCCGGCAAGGAGGAATCATCCTCGGGCTTTACTGATTTGTCACTACGTAAATACTTGATCGTCGGGAAATGTCGCGATTTTGGGCGGATTCTGACGGGGTTCTAACGGGCTGGGGGGAGTTAGGTCTTGAACCGGAGGAATTCTCTTGTGCACTCCGGACAGACGCCGTGGGAGACATCGCCTCCGCCCGCAGCCAGGATGCGGCCGCAAACGGAGCAGATCACGGTCGGATTGCTGGCGTCGTCAGCCAGAGGCTGGCCGCCATCGCCGGTCTCGCCGCGGGAAGATCGGAGGTCGACCAGTACCGTCACCTGGTTGCCGTTCTTGCCCACCGTCACGGCACTGAGGACGCTGGGAAGGGCCGCGACTTCCTGTACGAACTCGATCAGGGCGTCAGCATCGTCGAAATCGACCTCCAGCCGAGCGAGCGGAGGCCGCTGTTCGAGGGGCTCCGTTGCGGAAGGAGCGAGTGGGGCTAATGGATCCTGGGCGCGGGCCGTTGCAGCCAGCTTACCGAGGTCATCGATGATGGTTGTCACGGCCCGCCCGGCGGTACGGTAGCGGGCCTGGAGGGCGGCGACTGGACGGGCGATGGCCTCAAAGAGCGGGTCGGTTGGGCTAGTCTCGGGGGAACTGAGGAAGAAGGGGGGCTCGGGCTGGAGCGTCACGAGGGAACACGCCTCTCTACCGCTCGACCAGGTTGCCGGGTGCTGGAGGATGAAAAACGTAACAGTTGGGCCGGGTGACGTTGTGCTCGCCTGGCTGTTTGCGTGCATTTCCATCCGGGAAAGGCCATAACGAGGGCCAGTATAGGCAGTGGCCTCAGTTTGTCACCAGATAGATACCGTGTTGTCACAAATTGGCTAGCTCTTGGCTGATTTCTGACGGGGTTCTAACGGATTGGGGTGTTGCGCAAGGGCAAAGAGAGAGGGCGCGCTGGTGGCGCGCCCTCGTGGGTGGTGGAGGTGGCGGGAGGGGGAGGCTACGGAGTGACGCCCGTCCAGCTGCCGCGGCCGGTGCAAAGGTCGTACCCGGTCAGGCACGGCGCGCCGTTGTTGCCGACGGTGATGTCGCGGTAGGTGATGCTGCTGCCGTAGACGTAGGCGGCATCCACGGCGACGCCCGCGTCAGCGGAGCGTGCGGCCCACATGGGGGCGCTGGCGCTGGTGCCGCCGACGGTGAACCAGCCCTTCTGGCCGTTGTAACCGTAGCTGTCGTAGACGGAGACGCCAGAATTCGGGTCCGCGTCGAGGGAAACGTCAGGTGTCGCGCGCTTGCCGCCGCAGTTGACCTGGCCGTATCCGCTGAAGCTGGACTGGGCAGAAGTCGCGGACTCGTAGGCGCTGCAGCCGCCGCCACCGTTGCTCCAGCCGGTCTCGCTGGCGAGGGTGCCGTCGGCGTTGAAGGTGAGCGTGGTGCCGCCGACGGAGATCACGTTGGGCGAAGCCGAGGGGTAATCGGCGGGCAGGCCCCCGTCGCCAGCGGAGACGAAGAAACTCACGCCCGACCGGACGAAGTGCGAATCGTAGGATGTTTCGCCGGAGAATTCCGAGGCGCCCCAGCTCATCGAGACGTAGTCGGCGTTCGCTTTGGCGTAATCGACGGCCTTCAGCAGGTTGGTGAACGAGTTCGAGCTGGCTTCGACGAGGAGGATCTTCGCGCCGGGGGCGATGGCGTGGGCCCATTGGATGTCGAGTGAAATTTCGAGCGCCCAGCCGGCGTTGGCGCGTGGGTATTTGGCGCCGCCTGACTGATTGACCTTCTTGAAGCAGCCGTTAGCGGTCGTACAGGCCGGGAGGCCGTAATAGGCGCTGAATACGTTCAGGTCGCTCTCGGCCGCGGGGTCGTCGTAGGCGTCAACGATGGCGATCGTCGTGCCGGCGCCGGCCGTAGACGATGTCGAGAAGCTGTAGGCTGCCTTGATTTGCGCGGGTGAGAGGCCTGTGGGCGTCGTGTTCGTCGCCGTGCTGCCGCGTCCGTTGGTGCGGACTATGGCGTGGCAGCGGGCGGAGCCGGGATTCGCGGGACCAGGACATACTGGCGCGTTCGAGGGCCCTGCGGGTTGCGCATCGGCGACGCGGGCGGCGCCGGGGATGAATGTCACGAGCAGGACAGCGACGAACGCGACGATGGCGAGAGACAATCGCTGCACGCGCATGTTAATGCCTCCGGGAAAAGTTCAAGCCATGCTATACCGCAATGCGACCGGATGGTAGCGGCCGTTTGCATAATACGGACGATAGACGTTAGGCGTTCGCGGGTTAGTCGCCGGTACTGGCGCGGTTGCGGCCGGAGAGCATGCCGAGGGCGGGCGAGCCGGCTCCGATGAGGAAGCCGAACTGGTACCAGCCGCCATCGCGCCCGACGTTGTAGACGGGGTAGCGGTCCCAGGCGCCGAAGAGATGGATGATCAGCAGCGGCCAGGCGGTGATGCCGTTGAGGATGCCCCAGAGGAAGTCTTCCATGATGCCTCCGGCGGGATTGTGGAGCCCGAGAGGCTACGGGCAACCTCCCATCCGTTCGCAATTGCTGGCCCAGACGTTGCGAGTGCACCGGGTAGGTAATGCGGGCGTGCACTTTCCGCGCGGGACCCGTAGGTTGGAACGAAGCCGCACGAAATCTGGTGATTTCGGCGTGCCTGATTCAACCGAGAAGTAGCGCCTTGGTTCGGCCGAGGCCGGAGGGCGTGAAGTTCGGGCTCGAGACACGAAGGGAGAAGACGATGCGTTTCATGCTGCTCATGATCCCGAAGGGGTACGAGAGCGCGGAGCCGGCCGCGATGCCGGATGCGGAGGCCGTTTCGGCGATGATGAAGTACAACGAGTCGATGCAGAAGGCGGGCATCCTCCTGTCGCTGGATGGGCTGCACCCGCCGTCGATGGGGGCGCGCGTGACGTTTTCCGGAGGGAAACCGGTCGTGGCGGACGGACCGTTTCCGGAGGCGACGGAGGTCCTGGGCGGCTACTGGATGATCCGGGTGAGCTCGAGGGAAGAGGCGATCGAGTGGGCAAGGCGCTGCCCCGCTTCGGACAACGAGATCGTCGAGGTTCGCCAGGTACAGGAGTTCGAAGACTTCCCAGCGGACGTGCAGGAAGCCGCGGCGGGATTCGCGGAGATGCAGGGGCGGCCTGGGTAGGCGATAGGCGACAGCGGTGGGCGTGGTTCACTGGAGGATGGATCGATGCAGAAGGTAACGCCGTTTCTGTGGTTCGACGACAACGCCGAAGAGGCGATGCAGTTCTACACGTCGATTCTCCCCAGTTCGAGGATCGTGAGCTCGAGGCGCGGTCCAGACGGGAAGCTCTTCACGGGCACGTTTGAGCTGGACGGGCAGGAGTTCATGGCGCTGAACGGTGGCCCGCATTTCAAGTTCACGGAAGCGATTTCGCTATTCGTTCGCTGCGCGACGCAGGACGAGGTGGACGATCTGTGGAGGAAGCTATCGGACGGCGGAGAAGAGTCTCAGTGCGGCTGGCTGAAGGACCGCTACGGCTTGTCCTGGCAGATCATCCCCAACGCGCTGGAGGAGCTGCTGGGTGACCCTGATCCCGAGAAGGCGGGGCGGGTCATGCAGGCGATGCTCCAGATGGGGAAGATAGACATCGAGAAGTTGAAGGAAGCCTACGAAGGGGGCTAGGCACTTCCTGGCAGGTGGTTGGCGCGCGGCAACCCGAACGCCTACCAGAGCCTCCGAAGACCGGTGTTCGGGAGTAGCGGCGCAGACCTGGCTCGCGATGCCGGTAGACAACACACAGGCGGCGACCATGAGAACGGCGCCTGTGGTCAGTTCCGCCGGCGCCGCGGAACCCAGCCAAGGAGAAGCTCATGGATGACACCGTTCCGGTCCGAATCCTGGTCCGCGACGTGCCCGCGTCGGTCGCGTTCTACACGGCCAACCTCGGCTTCGTGGCCGAAGGGCCGCAATCGCCGGCGTTCGCTTCTGTTCGTCGGGGCAACCTCGTCCTTCTGCTCAGTGGCGAAGGAAGCTCAGCCGCACGCGGTAGACGTTAGACGTGGGCGGAGATGGTGGTTGCCGAGCAGGGATTCGAGCCGGTGCCGGATAGACGATTGACGTTAGGCGAAAGACGCGAGCTGGGATGGTGGTTGCCGCCGTGTAGGGATTCGAACCCCGACCACGGGTGCAAGGGAGAGATGCTGGAAAACCTGTTTAGACTCGCCAGACCGAATCTGCCAGGGAAATCCTTTGCCGCGTCGTCAAGGAACAAATGGAGGAGAGCACGATGAGCAACGAACAGGTGGCGCCTGAGACGACAGGTGTCACGGTGGAGTTACTTGCAGTGGTTGACCTTGGCCCTGAGATCGAGGGCATGGCCGGGCGCCAGC
>JAKALX010000530.1 GCA_021823905.1 Chloroflexota bacterium
CCTACGCAGACGCGGTCGCCCACGTGCGCTATGTGAGCGACGTGCTGACCGAGCTGATGAGCAAGTTCTACAGCGACGAATAAGAGCGCACGCCGGCCTGCGCGTGCAAGTGCTCTCGCGCTTGCGGCCGCAACGCCGGATCCGCCAATCCACACTGAGGTGGGAGGTTGTATGACGGGACATGACGACGACGAGCGCGTTGCCGACAAAAGGGCCGCATCGCGCATGAGCGGCGACGGTGCTCCAGAAGACGAGCAGCCGCCGCCGGCCGCGAACGACCCGGTCACGGAAGCCGAGGCGAAGGCAGACGCGCATTACAAGAACTGGCAGCGCACGGCGGCCGACTTCTCCAACTACAAGAAACGCGTCGAGCAGGAGCGGAGCGAGATGGCTCGCCTCGCGAAGGCGGCGCTCGTCATCAACCTCCTGCCCATCTACGACGACCTGGACCGCGCGGCCTCGACGGTGGACTCGCACCTCGCCGGTCTTAACTGGGTGCAGGGCGTGCTCGCCATCCAGCAGAAGTTCACACGCCTGCTCGAAGCTCTCGACGTCAAGGAGCTGACGGCGGACGGCGAACAGTTCGACCCCTCCCGTCACGAGGCGATCGGGCAGCAGCCAGGACCGGAAGGCAAGGTCCTCCACGTCGCGCAGAAGGGCTACCTGCTCGGCGACAAGGTGCTCCGCCCCGCGATGGTGATTGTGGGCGACGGCAGCGGCGCGAAGTAACGGGCGGGAAGCGCGCCGCCGGATTCGACATCAAGACAAGGGCGATCCTGCCCGGGAGTAGCAAGCAATGGCGAAAGTAATCGGAATCGACCTGGGGACCACGAACAGCTGCGTCGCCGTCATGGAAGGCGGCGAGCCGGTCGTCATCCCCAACGCGGAAGGCGCGCGCACCACTCCCTCCGTGGTCGCAATCACCAAGACGGGCGAGCGGCTCGTGGGCCAGGTTGCCAAGCGCCAGGCCGTGACCAACCCCGAGAACACGGTTTTCAGCATCAAGCGCTTCATGGGGCGCAAGGCGAGCGATCCGGAGGTCCAGCGCGACCTTGGCCTCGTGCCCTATAAGGTCGGCTCGGCCAGCAACGGCGACGCGACCGTCACCATGGGCGGCAAGTCGTTCACCGCGCCGGAAGTCAGCGCGATGATCCTGCAGAAGCTGAAGGCCGACGCCGAAGCGTACCTCGGTGAGACGGTGGCCGAGGCCGTGATCACCGTCCCGGCCTACTTCAACGACGCGCAGCGCCAGGCGACCAAGGACGCCGGCAAGATCGCCGGCCTCGAAGTGCTGCGCATCATCAACGAGCCGACCGCGGCCTCGCTCGCCTACGGCCTCGACAAGAAGCATGACGAGCTGATCGCGGTCTATGACCTGGGCGGCGGCACGTTCGACATCTCGATCCTCGAGCTGGGCGAGGGCACCTTCCAGGTCCTGAGCACGAACGGCGACACGCACCTCGGTGGCGACGACTTCGACCAGCGCGTCATCGACTGGCTGATCGACGAGTTCAAGAAGGCCGAGGGCATCGACCTCCGCCAGGACCGCCAGGCGCTCCAGCGCCTGAAGGCGGAAGCCGAGAAGGCGAAGATCGAGCTCTCCAGCGCACAGTCGACCGACGTCAACCTGCCCTTCATCACCGCCGACGCGAGCGGGCCCAAGCACCTGAACATCACCCTGACGCGGGCCAAGCTCGAGCAGCTCGTGGGCGACCTCCTCCAGGCGACGCTCGAGCCCGTGAAGAAGGCGCTCAGCGACGCCGGTAAGAGCGCCTCGAACATCGACGAGATCGTCCTCGTGGGCGGACAGACGCGCATGCCGTCGGTCCAGAAGCTCGTCGCCGACTTCTTCGGCAAGGAGCCTCACAAGGGTGTCAACCCGGACGAAGTCGTCGCCATCGGCGCGGCCATCCAGGCGGGAGTCCTCAAGGGCGAGGTGAAGGACGTCCTCCTCCTCGACGTGACTCCGCTGACCCTCGGGATCGAGACGTTGGGCGGCGTGGCCACGCCGATCATCCCGCGCAACACGACGATCCCGACAGCGAAGAGCCAGGTGTTCAGCACGGCCGCCGACAACCAGCCGAGCGTCGAGATCCACGTCCTCCAGGGCGAGCGTCCGATGGCGACGGACAACAAGTCGCTCGGCCGCTTCATCCTGGACGGCATTCTGCCGGCCCCACGCGGCATCCCCCAGGTCGAGGTCACCTTCGACATCGACGCGAACGGCATCGTCCATGTCACGGCGAAGGACAAGGGCACGGGCCGCGAGCAGAAGATCACGATCCAGGCATCCAGCGGTCTCTCGAAGGACGAGATCGAGCGCATGCAGCGCGAGGCCGAGCTCCACGCCGACGAAGACCGCCGCAAGCGCGAGGCGATCGAGACCAAGAACGCTGCCGACACCGCCGCCTACCAGGCGGAGAAGACCCTTCGCGACAACGCCGACAAGATCGACGCTGCCCTGAAGTCCGAGGTCGAGGAGAAGGTGAAGGACGTGCGCGCGGCGATCGAGGCAGACGACACCTCCCGGATGCAGCAGGCGCTCGACGCGCTGAACTCCTCCATGCAGAAAATCGGTGAGGCCGTCTATGGCGCAGCCGGTGCGGGCGCGGCCGGCTCTGACGGCGCCGCGCCCGGGGCAGGCGCCGTGCCCGAGCCAGGCGCCCACGAC
>JAKALX010000077.1 GCA_021823905.1 Chloroflexota bacterium
GATCTATCGGCAAGCTCTCGCGCGGTCCAGGCGGCTAGCTGGCGGCTGCGCCGCGGAAGTAGGTCTGGGCGGCTTCGTAGCCGCGGCGCGATTCTTCCATCTGGGCGACAGCGGCGCCGACGTACGCATCCGGGTCTGTGTACGCCGGATCCCAGCGGGCCATGCCGGCCCAGGCGCGAACGTAGACACCGCGACCGTCGGCGGTATGGGCGAAGGGCATCGTGCCCAGGCGCGTGCGGAGGCGCTCGCAAAAGAGCTTCGCCCCGGCGTCGTCGCACTCGGCGAGAACAACGGCGAAGTGGGTGGTGTCGACGCGGGCGACGATATCGGAGGTGCGGGCGGCCTGGAGCATGGTGGCGGCGATGTAGCGTGCGGGAGAGGGCGGCAGAACCGCCTGGCCGGCGCCGGGCTGGAAGCCGGTGATGCGAACGTCGAAAATGGCGAGGGCGGAACGGTCGCCATAGCGCATGCTGCGGGCGATCTCGCGGCGCAGGAGTTCGTCGAGCTGGCTGGCGTTGGGGAGGCCGGTTTCAGCGTCCACGAGCGCTGGGCTGACGGTTGTTTGGGGCAGCTCCACGGGTTGCTCGGGCTGCGGGCGGCGGCGCATCACGAGACTACCGGCGAGGACGGCAAGGCAGCCGGCGCCGATCGTGGCCCCGGCGAGGAGCGCGCCCGTGGCGGCAAGGCCAATGCCAAGGCCGAGGCCCAGCGACGCGGCGAGCGGAACAACACGCGAGAGCGCGCTTCCGTGTGGTTCAGGCGACGGACGGTCCATCTGAATCAATCCTTGGCCAGAGCATCGTGACGACTGGCCTGTTGGTCTTGTTGTTTGTCATGGCCTGTTCGGCGGCTGCGAAGAGCTCGGCTGGCTCGCAATGCCGGCCGGTTGCAACACCGAAGGTCAGCGTGACCGGAATGAGATGGCACCACTCGTTCGCGTTGAGCCGCTCGAGCTCCTGCGCGATCCGGCGCGCGACGAGCTTGCCGAGCTCCAGGTCGGCGCCTTCGAGGATGATGCCGAAGTCGTCTCCGGCGATGCGCGCGGCGAAATCGGTTCCGCGAACGCAGCGTGCGACGCCCTGCGCCGCGCGGCGAATCATGTCGTCGCCAACCTCGTGGCCATGGGATTCGTTGACTGTCCGAGTGTCGGCGAGGTCGGCGATGATCAGAGTCGTCGCGGCGTTGGAGCGGCGTGCCGCGTCGCAGATGTCGCGAAGGCGTTCATCGAACACGCGGCGGTTGTAGAGGCCGGTCAGGTGGTCGGTCCGGGCCTCGCGCTCGAGCCAGCGGACCATGGTGTCGCGCCGTCGCAGTGAACGGCTCTCGTCGTAAGCGGCAAGGACGCGGGCCGAGAGCTGGTCCGCGTCGCCCAGCCGCGATTTGTTCACGACGTCGTGAACTCCGAGCTTGAGGGCTGGATGGGGTTCGCGGGGATCGTCTCCCGCCAGAAGAATCACCGTGATGTCGCGGTGTTCGCGGAGGTGGCGCGCGATCGGTGCTTCCTGATCATTCCAGACGCTGTCCCCGACGAGAACAACGTCGAACGCACCGCCGGCGAGGAGCTGCCCGGCCTCGGCAGGTGTCCTTGCCAACGTGACAAGGAGCTCGCCGCGCTCGCCGAGGAGTTCGCGAATTCGCCGCACGTCGTCGGGGAACGTGTCGGCGATGAGCACGCGCAGGGTACGCCTGCGCTCGGCAACGGCAGTCGCCTTAGATGACATGGCTACTCCACCACGTTGAGTATCGGCATCTGCCCGAAACTCATGAGGGGTTGGGGGCCGGCTCAGCGACTACGCGGTGACAATTGAGGAAACGGGCTAGCCGAACAGCGGACCGCCAGGATCGAGCACTTCCCCGTTGAGGGCGACGACGGAGGGCCGCTCTTCGCAGTAGCCGTCTGCCTCGCATTTGTCGAACGAAAAAGCTCCGCGCTTCTTGTCAAAATGGATGTGCCAGGCGCCGAGGGCCAGGTTCTCGCCGCCGCGCCCGAGCTGAGCCTGCAAGACGGCGATAAGGGCGGCGATCTCTTCTCGTCCCATACGAAGTCGATTCCTTGTTCGTGTCTGCCAAACAGTGTGGCGCTCCGCGTGGGGAGCCGCCACCGCGCAGACGATCAGACAAATCCGCGAAGGAGAATCGCTTTCGCAACGCGCTCGACCGCAATGTCGAAGGCTGCCTGGCGCGGGCGGGTGCCGTCCTTGAGGGCGCGCGCGGCCAGGTCGTTGAAGCGCTGGACCATCCGGGTCTCGAGCTCCTCGTTGACGCGGTCGAGCGACCAGCGGAACTGCTGAATGTTCTGCGTCCATTCGAAGTAGGAGACGGTGACGCCGCCGGAATTGACGAGGATATCGGGGAGGACGGTGACGTTGCGCTGGCCGAGGATGCGATCGCCGCTCGGTGTGACCGGGTGGTTCGCGGCCTCGACCACGACCCGCGCGCGAATGTTCGCCGCGTTCTTCGCGGTGATGACCTCGCCCAGGGCCGCGGGAACGAGGTAGTCGCAGTCGAGCTCCAGGAGTTGGTCGTTGGTAATCGGCGTAGCGCCGCTGAAGCCGGCGACGCTGCCGGCGACGGAGAACCAGCGGTCGAGATCAGTGATGTTGAGGCCGTCGGGGTTGAAAATGCCGCCCTTGACGTCGCTGACGGCCAGGACCTTGAAGCCCATGCCGCCGGCGATCCGCGCAGTCCAGGAGCCAACGTTGCCGTAGCCCTGGATGGCCACACGGATCTCGGAAGGGCTGACCCCCTCGCTCCTGGCGTACTCGCGCATGCAGGTCGCGACGCCGCGGCCGGTCGCCTGCTCGCGGCCATAACTCCCGCCGAGCTCCACCGGCTTGCCGGTGACGATGCCCGGCGTGTAGCCATATTTCTGGCCGTAGGCGTCCATCATCCAGGCCATCGTCTGGGCGTTCGTGCCCATGTCCGGCGCCGGGATGTCGCGGGCGACGCCGAGGATGGAGCCGATGTGCTGGGTATAGGTCCGGGTGAGGCGGTTCAGCTCGGTGTTGCTCATGCGCGCCGGGTCGCACATGACGCCGCCCTTGGCGCCGCCGAAGGGCAGGTCCATGAGCGCGCACTTGTAGGTCATGAGCATCGCCAGCGCGCGGACCTCGTCGAGGTCGGCCCTGGGATGGAAGCGGACGCCGCCCTTGTAGGGCCCGCGCGCGCCGTTGTGCTGGACGCGGTAACCCTCGAAGATGTGAAGCTTGCGGTCGTCCATGCGAACCGGGAGCTGGGCACGGACCTCGCGCCAGCAGGTGCTGAGCAGGCCGACGACATCCGCGTTGAGCTGGAGCCGCCCGGCCGACTCGAGGACGGACTCCAGGACCGACTGAGAAGGGGAGAGCCGCTCCTCGTGGACTTCCGCGGCGATTGCCGCGCGATTCGCCTGGTGGGTGGCCATCGGCACCTCCATTTCCCATCCGCTATTGTCGGCATCCGGCGGCGCGGAGGCCAGCATCGCCCTTTCTCGTCACCGGCGCGCACGTCAGACTACGGCCCATGGCAGCCGTCTTCATCACGCGCACGGTGCCCGGCGACGCGGCCGAGCGCCTGCGCGATCGCGGGCACACCGTGACGGTCTGGCACGGCGAGGCGCCGCCACCGGCCGACGCGCTTGCCGCTGCTCTCGCGGCGAACGACGCAGCGCTGACGATGGTCGCCGACCGGATTTCGGCGGCGATGTTGGAGGCGGCGTCGCGAATGCGAATCGTGGCAAACATGGCCGTTGGTTACGACAATATCGATCCGGCGGCCGCGGCTTCCGTGGGTGTCTGGGTGTCGAATACGCCGGGTGTGCTGGCCGAGACGACGGCGGACTTCGCCTGGGCGTTGCTGATGGCCGCCGCCCGGAACATCGTCGCGAGCGACCGGGACACGCGGGCGGGCGGATGGAAAACGTGGTCGCCCACGGCGTTTCTCGGGCCGGACGTACACGGGGCAACGCTGGGGATCGTGGGACTGGGCGAGATCGGCCAGGCGATGGCCCGGCGGGCGGCGGGCTTCGGGATGCGAGTGCTCTCCACGAGCCGTTCCCGGAAACCGGACGTAGAGGCGTCGCTCGGCTGCGAGCACGCGAGCCTGGACGATCTGCTGCGGGCCTCGGACTTCGTCTCGCTGCATACGCCGCTGACCGCGGAGACGCGCAGGCTCATCGGGTCGCGGGAGCTGTCGTTGATGAAGCGCTCGGCGATCCTCGTGAACACCTCGCGCGGACCGGTAGCCGACCAGGAGGCGCTGGTGGAGGCGTTGCGCTCGGGAACGATTGCGGGGGCTGCCCTGGACGTGACGGATCCGGAGCCGTTGCCGGTGGACCACGCGCTGTTTTCGTTCGCGAACGTCATCATCACGCCGCACATCGCCAGCGCGAGTTTCGCGACCCGATCGCGGATGGCGTCGATGGCGGCCGGCAACATTCTCGCGGTGCTGGAGGGGCGTGAGCCGCCGAATGCCGTGAATCGTCCGGCGGCGCCGCGCGGGCTGACTTGACACATAACGGCGTTCAACGGAAAAAGAGCAGGACGCCCGCGCCCACCCGGTCGGCGAGACGGAGAGCTTCTTGACGAAAGCAATCAAGCCTGCGGGCAACCTGTGGCTCGCGGAAGAGCTCTGGAAGCTCGACGCAATCGGGTTCGGCGACTTCACGGTCGGCCGGACGACCGTCCATTCGCCCATCTACATCAACGTCCGGCGGCTGATCAGCAACCCAAAGGCCCTGGCGCGGTGCGCGAAGATTATCCGGGAAGAGCTCGAAGCATTGATGTCGATGCGGAACCCGCACGTGCAGCCGTTCACGCTGGTAGCAGGCGTGCCGTTCGGCGGGCTGCACGTGGCGACCGCGTTTTCGCTGAACGTGTCGACCCCGATGATCTACATCCACCCGCCGGGAACGACCAAAGCAGACCTTATTGAGGGCGCCTACGTGCGCGGCCAGTCGTGCCTGATCATCGACGACCTGATCACCGGCGGCGGAAGCATCCTGCAGACGGCGGCGACCTTGACAGAGGCCGGGCTCGTGGTGCGCGACGCGGTCACGCTGATCGATCGCCAGGAAGGCGGCCGGGCGGCGCTGAAGTCGGCCGGGATCAACCTGATCAGCATCCTGACGCTCGAGCAGATCGCGAACTACCTGATGGCGGCCGGCCATATGCCGGAAGAGGTTTACCGGCAGACGATGGGCTACATCGAGTCACGCCCGGCCGAATAGGCGATGGACGCGCTGCCGGTGATGATCCGGCCGGCTACGGAAGCTGACTGCCCGCGGATCAACGCCATCTACAACTTCTACGTACACACGTCGCCGGCAACGTTCGACCTCGTCGAAATGACCGAGAACTGGCGGCGAGACTGGTTCGAACAGCGGCAGCGTGCCGGGCTCCCGGTGCTGGTCGCGGAGGTGGCCGGGCAGGTCGCGGGCTGGTGCGCCCTCTCGCCCTGGAGCCCGAAACCCGCGTATGCGACGACCGTAGACGAGTCGATCTACATCGACGAGCAGTTCCGAGGGAAAGGCCTCGGCCGGCAGCTGCTGGCGGCAATCCTCGAGGAGGCGCGCGCGAACGGACGTGATGTCGTCATGGCGGTGATTGTCGCCTGCCAGGAGCCAAGCCTGGCGCTGCACCGGTCGCTGGGGTTCGAGCAGACCGGACTGAACCGGCACATGGGCTACAAGCTGGGTGAGTGGCACGACGTGGCCTACCTGCAGCGGCACCTCTGGCGAGATCGTTGAGGCCGTCGCCGGGAAACCGGGTGGCCAAGGTCAGGGAACCGTCACCTTTCCCCGTGTTCAGGCCATACGTAGAGTGAATCTCGCTGTGCGTGATCGGGGAGCTCAGGATGAAGACCGAGCGGCAGATGGCCGGGACCCCAGCGCGGAATCGCTCGCGCAGCGCGCCGTGGCGCGGGACGCCGGCGCCTGGAGCGAAATCTTCGAACTCCATTACCGTTCCGTGTTTGCGTTCGTTCGCTACCGGCTGCGGGGCGCCGAGGAGGCCGAGGACATCGCCTCCCAGGTGTTCGAGGTGGCGTATTCCCACGCGGAGCGCTTCGACTACCGGGGAGTTCCAATCCAGGCGTGGCTCATCGGGATCGCTCGGAACCTCTGCCGCGACCACGTCAAGAAGCTCGGACGGCGGGGGATCGACGCGGAGCTGGACGAGACGATGGGACCGGTTGAGGACGACGCAGCGGTCACGGTCGATCTCCGGCGCGACCTTTCGCTGGCGATGCGGCGGCTCACGGAGGATCAGCAGGAGGTGCTCTCGCTCCGCTTCCTCCTCGACCGTTCGGTGGAAGAGACGGCGCGCCTGATGAACCGCTCGGAAGACGCCGTGAAGAACCTCCAGCGGCGAGCGCTCGCAGCCATGCAGCGGGCGCTGGCCGACGTCAACTACCCGGGCGCGGTGAAGCAATGAGCCGAATCGACGACCTCCTGCAACAGGCGATTGTCACGGGTGCTATTCCACCCGAAGCGACCGAGGCGGAGCGTGCGGAGCTGGCCGGGCTGCTGGGTGGCGCGGCCGCGCTGCGAACCGGCCGCCGGGACATGGAGGCCGAAGCGGACGCAACCATGCCGATCGCGCGGGCGCGGTTCGAACGATTCCTGGCCGCGCAGCCGGGAGCCGTCGCATCGCGGCCTGTCACGGTCGCAAGCCGGCCCCATCCGGGCATCCTGGCACGCGTGTTCAGAGCGCACCGAGGTCTGGCGCTTTCGGGCGCGGCGGTCGCCATCGGTCTGCTCGCGGTCGTTGCCCTGTTCGGTTCGCAGGCGCTGCTCTCGAATACAGACACGGCGTCCGCCCAGGTGCTTTCGGCGGACGACTACGTGCAGGTCCAGGGTGTCGTGCGAAGTTCGACCACCAACGGCGACCAGCGCACGGTAGCCCTGGATTCGCCGGTCGGGCTCGTTCAGGTAACGCTGGCGAGCGACACGAGCGTCGTCGACGACCAGAACGCCGTGGACGCCTCGACGATCAAGCCGGGCGATCAGTTGCTGATCGGGGGCGTGGCGCTGAACAACCACGCGATCGCCGCCCACACCGTCGCTGTGTCGCAACCGACGAACGCCGCGCTGCGCCGGGTGAAGCTGAAGGCGCTGACGAAGCTCTTGCCCAACCTGGAAGGGAAGGTCTCGCTTCTCACGATCTCCAAGGACGGCAGCAAAGCGCGCGTCCTGATCGACGCGCCAAATGGCAACAGCTACATCGTCAATATCGACGTCGCCGCGGCCGAAGAGCTGCTGCGGCTGTCCTCGACGGCGCTTGGGGCGCAGGTGCGCGTCAATGCCGGGGCCAACGTGAAGACGGCCATTTTCGCGCTGGCGCTCACGAGCCCGGCGCCCACCTCGGCACGAACAGCAACCCCTGACGCCCCCAGGTCACCAGCGAGCGCAGGCGCGAAACGGCCCGACGCGAGCGCCGCCGGGGGTAAACCCAGTTTCGTCAGCGTGAAAGGCGTGATCACCGGCCGCGCGGGCCCGCTCTTCCAGATCGAAACGCGCGACGGCGTGCTGACTATTCAGGTGCGCGCCGAGACTCGCCGGCTGGTGGGAAACAGCGGGCTCACCCGCGCCGACATCGGCAACCCGGACTCGGTCATCGGGCACCTGGTGACGGTCACGGGCGGACTCGACCCGAAGACCGGACGCGTGATCGCTGATCTGGTGGTCGTCGGACCGAAGGCGCCGTAGTCAGCATTTCGACTGGGGCCACTTCGTGCGTTTGCCCGCCCAATCGGCGAGGAGCGCCTGTTCGGACGCGTACACGCGGCGGTTCTTCGCCGCGATGCTGACGTGGTCGGCGTCGCAGTAATAGTACTTCGCGTTGCCCGCGGCCGAGGTGTACCAGCCCGTCGTTGCGGTCGAATAAGTAGTCGTCGCCAAAGACGGGCGCGGCGAGGGGACGGTCCGAACAGTGGCCGTCCGACCGGTCGTGGCAGTGACGGTGGCCTCGGCTGGCGCTGGAGAAGCAACGGAGGTGGGGGCGAGCGTGACGCTGCCTGACGGGCCGCTGGAACAACCAGCCGCAACGAGGGCAACCAGGGCCAGGACCGCTCCCCGCACCATCTCGACGGGAACGATACGCCAGGCTCAGGCGCCTTGCGAGCCTTCGGCCGGAGGATTCATGCTGCCCTGGCGGTAGCCGCCGAGGTCGAGGGCGACGTGCTTAAAGCCGAGGTTCTGGAGGCGCGTGACGATCCGGGCGCGATTCTCCTCGGAGAAGGCGATCGCCATGCCCTCCGCGTCGGTTTCGATGCGGGCGACGTCGCCGTGATGGCGGACGCGGAGCTGGCGGATCCCGAGCGCCCGGAGCGCGGCCTCGGCGGCGCCAACCTGGTCAAGCGCGCCGACGGTGACCGGCGTGCCGTGCGGGATGCGGCTGGCGAGGCAGGCCATGGCTGGCTTGTCCCAGGTGGGCAGGCCCATGCGATGCGAGAGCTCGCGGATGTCGTCCTTGGTGAAGCCGAGGTCGAGGAGCGGGCTCTTCACGCCGTGCTGGGTCGCGGCCTGGCGGCCGGGACGCCAGTCACCCGCGTCGTCAGCGTTCGTGCCATCGAGGACTGTGGCGCCGCCGGCACGTTCGGCGATGGCGCCGAGCACGCCATAGAGCTCGTCCTTGCAGTGAAAGCAGCGCATGGGGCTGTTCGCGACGTAGTCGGGGTTGTCCATCTCGTGGGTTTCGACCCACTCGTGGCGAATACCGATCTGGCGGGCCAGGGCAGCCGCTTCCTCGCGCTCGGACGGAGCGACGGAAGGCGAAACACCGGTGATGGCGGTGGCGCCGTCTCCGAGCGCCTCGTGCGCCATGGCCGCGACGAAAGTCGAATCGACGCCGCCGCTGAAGGCGACAACGACGCGGCCGTAGCCGCGGAGCGCGTTCACGAGGGCCGCCTGCTTGTTCTCCAACGATGCCATGCGGTCCATCGTAGCCGAAGGCGGCGCCTGCAGCCTGGTCCTGGGTGCGCGGTGCGCGAAAAGGGGAGGACGCGAGCGTCCTCCCCCTCTGGTGATGGCGCTGAGCCTCGGGTCAGTTGCGGCCCGGGATCGAGAGGTCGTCAGCCGGTGGAGCGGGGTTCTGGACGCCGGCCATGAGCTGGGCGGGCACAAGCATGCGGAGCTCGTCGAGCGTCCACTTGCCGTGCTTGTAGATGTTCTTGAACGGCGGGTACATGTCCTGGAGGAGGCCGACGTGGCCGCCGGCCACCTGGAAGATGCGGCCGTTGATGTTCCAGGCCTCGTCGAGGAGGAGGTAGACGGTCATGGGGGCGACCATCTCGGGGCCGCGCATGGCGGCTGCTTCCTCGGCGGCGCGGTTCTCGGTCGCCGCTGCCGGCGACGGTGTCGTTGCCGGGCCACCGGCGCCGGCGATGCCCCGGCTGGCTCGCAGCTCGCGGGCGGACTGGGGAACCGTCGCGGTAAGGCGAGTGGAGGCGCCAGGAGCGATGCAGTTGACGGTGACGCCGTAGCGTCCGAGGTCGCGGGCGGCGACGCGGGTGAGGCCAGCGACGCCGGCCTTCGCCGCGCCGTAGTTCGCCTGTCCGGAGTTGCCCTGGAGGCCGGAGACGGAGGAGTAGTTGACGATGCGGCCGTAACGCTGCTGGCGCATGAGCACCGCCGCCGGCTTGATCGTCGTGAAGTGCCCTTTGAGGTCGACGCGGATGACGTCGTCCCATTCCTGTTCGGTAAGGTTGAAGACCATCCGGTCGCGGAGGATAGCCGCGAGGTTCACGAGGCCGTCGAGCTTGCCGTAGGTGTCGAGGGCGGTGCGGATGATGCTCTCGCCGCCTTCCATGGTGGAGACGTCGGCGAAATTGGCGACGGCGGCGCCGCCGGCTTTCTTGATCTCGTCGACAACCTGGGCGGCGGGCCCGTCGTCGTGGCCGGAGCCGTCGGGGTTGACGCCCGGGTCGTTGACGACCACGCGGGCGCCTTCGGAGGCGGCGAGGAGGGCGCATTCCCGGCCGATGCCGCGCCCCGCGCCCGTCAGGGCGATGACTTTGCCTTCGAGCAGATTTGCCACGGGCTATGCCTCTTTACGACTGGTCAGGGCAGCCGCACGGTGGCGGTGCCCGGTGTGGTCTTCTGGCCCTGAGGGTTCTCGGTCCAGATTTCGAGATCGACGAGCTTTTCGCCGTTGGCCTCGTACTTCTTCTTGACGATGCCGCGGCAGGTCATCTCTTCGTTCGGGTAGTCCATGCCGCGGTAGCTGCAGGCAAACTTCTTGATGCGGCCCGTGTTGCCGACCCAGTCGTGGACGAGCTGGCCAAGGAAGGCGTGCTTGAGGGCGCCATGGACGATGATGCCCTTGAGCCCGGTGCTGATGGCGAAGTCCTTGTCATAGTGGATCTGGTAGAAGTCACCGGAGCCGGCGGCCCACTGGACGAGCTGCTGGCTGGTCGGGTTCTTCTTGAGTGCGGGGATCTCCATCCCCTCCTGAACGTCGGCCCATTTCGCTGCCACTGTGAAGCTCCTCCTAGTAGCGGATGCCGGTGCCGGTCATGATTGCCACGACCTTGCCGTTCTGGTTCTTGTAGACGGTCTTCGAGGTGGTGATGAGCATCTGTCCGATGCTGCCCGTGCGCTCTTCGAAGCTGGCGGTGTGGGTTGTCGCGGTGAGGACGTCGCCGGCGCAGATGTCGTCGAAGTACTCGATCTCGGTGCCGCCGTTGAGGATGCGGGTCAGCGGCCGGCTTGGCTGCGGCCCGGGACCGGCGCCGCGGCGGCCGCCGAAGGTTGAATCGCTCGTGGCAGGGTTGAAGATCGGCGTGCCGAGGTAGCCGGGAGGGCAGGGCAGGCTGCGGTAGCCCGCTGCTTTCGCGGCGGCCTCGTCGTAGTAGACGGGGTCGGTGTGGCCGACCGAGCGGGCGAACATGCGGACGGACAGCTTGTCGACTTCGAGCGTCCAGGGCTCGGACTCTTGGCCGATCGTCGCGCGCATTTCGTCGGTGATCAGGGACTGGGTCGCTTCTTGCGTCACCTTCTCCTCCGGTTTCGTAGTGCGCTCGAAACACTACCGGAATCGGGGTGGCGCGTAAACCGGATCGAGCGAGGAGGGAGGAGGGAGGAGGGAGGAGTGCGCTACGCCCGACGCGAAGCGAGCCGTTGCTGGGCGCGGAGCTTCGTGGCGAGAGAAAGCAGCATCGCAGAGAGCTCCTGCGCTCGCGATTCGAGTGCGAGATGGGCATCAGCCGCAAGGTACCCGCGGTCCCGGCAGGCCAGGAGCCAGGTATCCAGTTCGAACAGCGAACCCCGGGCTCGATCGACGAATGCCGCGTAGTCATTGGGAGTGCTGCGCCCGTTGCCCTCGGCGAGATTCGCTGGGACCGACATCGCGGCGCGAGCCAGTTGGTCACGAAACCAGCGTTGCTGGGCGAGCGCCTCGGATTGGCAAAGGTCCATCGAATCCATGGCGAGCGTGTAGGCCTTTTGCCAGGCCACCAGGTTTCGATAAGGAAGCGCGCTCACGCGGACATGATACCTCCAGGGGCGTAGCGCACTCCTCCCTCCTCCCTCCTCGCTCCTCCCTCGGAAAGATCAGGGTTTTGTGCGGCCGGAACCCGGCGGTTGAACGGGCGAATCAGGGAGTCCCTCATGCGCTGGGAGAACGGCCCGCCGGTACAGTCGGGGCAATGTGAG
>JAKALX010000078.1 GCA_021823905.1 Chloroflexota bacterium
AAAGCGTGTGCAGCTCGACCAGCGGCGTGTTGCCAACCAGCCCTCGGATCGACTCGAACACGCGCGACGAGACACCGGTCACGTTTGGAGTGTACCGCGCTTGCGCTCGTGAGCGGCCGGAATCGGCAATCGACAATCGGCAATCGACAATGAATAACGCGTGATTTACCTGTCCCTGAAACAGTGGACCGCCGCGTTCCGTCTGGACTCCTACGGCGACGTACACTCGTCGCCAGGGAGAGAAGCGATGCGAAAGTCACTTGCATGTGTGGTACTCGTGGCGCTGGTCGGCGCAGCCGTGGCGGCCTGCGGCAGCGATTCGAGCGCGGCCGCACCATCGCCGGCGGGCCGCAGTGCGACCGTTTCTCAGTCCATGTCGTCTGCTACCGCGACGCGCACGGCCACGCCGGCCGTGACCGCTGTCGTCGGGGGATCGCTGCCCGGATCGCCCTCCGTCTCGCTTGCCGACGACGGCAAGACGATTTCGCTCGCGGTTGGCGAGACGTTCTTGCTCGCCCTCGGCGATGGCGCGTGGACGGTAGACGTCGACAACCAGGCAGTCGTCAGCCGTGTCCCGAATATCACCGTCGTGCGCGGCGCCCAGGGCGTGTACGCGGCGCATGCCGCCGGGACCGCGCACATGACCGCCAAGAACGGCTCGCTCACGTTCAAGCTGACGATCGTGGTGAAATGAGATCTGGCTGGCGCCCTTTGCAGTGCTGCCGGTCTATTATCGCCAGCAGTCTTCCGAAGGATGGTCCGCTCGTGATTCGCTTGCCGCTTGTTGTCGCGCTCCTCGCCCTGCTCGGACTTTCCGCCTTCGCCTGTGGCGGCGGCGACAGCAGCGGAAGCCCGGCCGGGCCCGGTCTGCCTGTGGCCGGTTCGTCGAACGCCGCGGTGAAGACCGGCGCGGGAACCTGTGAAGTCAAGGTCACCGGCGACCTCACGCTGAGTTACAAGGGGCAGGGTGGCCCCAGCGCCGTCGGCTCCGACTACTGGCTCACCGACGACGAGGTTCGCAACGCGGTCTCAATGATGACCGGGCTCGGGAGCAACGCCTCCGACGCGGAGAAGAAGAAGGCCGTCGACGCCGCGATGAAGAACGACCCGCGCCTCTACCTGCTCATCCTGAACTGCGTGTCGGGAACCGGCGATACGAAGAACAGCCTCTCGCTCCTGCCGTCGGGCGGGTCGAAATACGCCGACGTCCCCTTCAAACCGGGCCAGTACACCATCCCGAAGGGCGGCCTCCTTGGTGGCGGCGACAAGCCCGGCGAGTTCTCCGTTCTCCTTTCCCTCGGCAAGGACGCCTACAAGGTCTCCGAGGACGGCAAGCTGAGCATCACGAAATTCGACAAGACCGGCATCGCGGGTTCGTTCAGCTTCAAGGCCGAGCAGGGCTTTCCGAAAGACAACGCGGCGCCGAAGAAGATCAGCGTCGACGGAACGTTCGACTTCCCCTGCAGCGGCGGCGGGAACTGCAAGAAGTAGACAGCGACCCGAGACCAGAGGGCCAGCGACGGTCAGACGCGCGACTTCGAAAGTTGCCACATCCAGCCGATCGGCCGAAGGCCAAGCCGGGCCGCGACGCGCTGGGAGGCGAGGTTGTCGGCGGACGTGCTGTAGAACGCGATCCGACCGGTCGCGAGGACCTGCGACGCCCACGCAGCCGTGACAGCGACTCCATATCCTTGCCGGCGGAAGTCAGCCTCCGTCCGGAGGCCCGCCTCCGCCGCCGTGCCGGTGAGCCGGGCGCAGAAACAGAGCGAGACGACTTCCTCGGCGGCGATCATCGCAGCCCACGGCCCGAGCTTGCCATTGAGCAGCAACTCCCATTCCCAGGGTTCCCAGTTCGCGTCTTCCGGCGGTGCAAGGCGCCTGAAGTCGGCCGCGACGTCTTCGGATCGGACAAGTCCGGCCGCCAATGGACCGGCGGGCACGCCCTCGCAGACGTAGCTCGGCCCGCTCGCGACCTCGACAGGTCCGAGATCCGCGGACAGGCGCTGGCGCAGATCGTCGATGAGCGCGGGCCACGTGCCGTCCCTGGGCGGGCGGGGAAATGCCAGATTGAGTCCCCGGCGTGTCGCCAGCGCTCCGCGCACCGTGATCTCCTCTGCCAGCGCCTCGGGAATATCGGGTCCGAAGGCAACGGTGATCGCGCCGTCGGATGCGGCGATGACCAGGTCCGGAGCAGGACCGTCGTTGAAGAGGCTCGCCCGAAGCAGCCGCCCGGCCCCGTTCCGCTTCCAGAGCGTCTCGATCTCGAGTTCCAGCAGCTCCCGGTCCGAGAGCGTCCTCGCGTCCATAGGCGGAGATTCTCTCTGGTCTCTGGTCTCCGGTCTTCACCGGATGACGAAGTACCGCGCTTCCGGGTGGTGCGCGACGACCGCCGCCGTCGTCTGCTCCGGGTGCCACTGGAACGTCTCGCTCAGCTCCACGCCGATTCGCTCCGGCTTCAGCAGCGTCGCCATGGCGGCCTGCTCCTCGAGGTCCGGGCAGGCCGGGTAGCCGAAGCTGTAGCGGCTCCCCTGGTACGCCTGGGCGAAGAGCTTCCGGATCTCCTTCGCGTCCTGCCCACCAATTCCGAGCTCCTCGCGGATGCGCTTGTGCCAGAACTCCGCCAGCGCCTCGGCCGATTCGACCGCGAACCCATGGAAGTGCAAGTAGTCGCGGTATTCGTTCGCCTGGAAGAGCTCCTGCGCGTGCTCGGTCGCTTTCGAACCCATCGTCACGAGCGCCAGCGGCAGGACGTCAAACTGCTCTGGCACGCCCTCGCCGTTCCAGCCCGCTTCTTCGGCCGAAAGGAAGAAGTCCGCGATGCACAGCCGCTTGCCCGTCGGTTGCCGTGGGAAGGTGAAGCGCACCGGCTCGCCCGACGGTTTTCCGTCCACGACGTCAGGCCAGGCGATCACCTCGTTCTTCTCGGCCAGCGCCGGGAAGTAGCCATAGACCACCTGCGGAACCAGGAGCTGCTCGGCGATCGCCTGCTCCTGCAGCCGCCGGAGCACCGGCCGCACCTCTTCCTCGATGAACCCCTCGTATTCGCTCTCGCTCCGTTGCCCCCGCTGGTACTGCCACTGCCCCCGGAAGAGCGCCACCTCGTTGATGTACGGGTAGACGTCCCGCAGCGAGAGCCCGCGTACGATCCGCTCGCCCCAGAACGGCGGCTTTGGGATCGCCACTCCACGCGTCACGGGGCTCTTCGCATAGTCTGAGGGCGACGGGCCGCCAGCGCTGTCCGTTCCCGGGATCGGCGGGGTTGTGGCGCGCACCTCGTCGTAGCCCGTGTCCGGGCTGACCGTTTCGCCGCCGCGCGTCAGCACGGGCAGCTTTTCACCGGCCCGCAGCGCCGGCACGACTTTGTCCAGCGTCGACAGCCCTTCGAACGCGTCCTGGGCGTAATAGACGCTGCCCTTGTAGATGCCGCGCAGATCATGCTCGACATAACGGCGAGTCAGTGCCGCTCCCCCGAGGATCACGGGGTAGTGGAACAGCTCCCGCGAGTTCAGCTCCTCCAGGTCCTCGCGCATGACGACCGTGCTCTTCACGAGCAGTCCCGAGAGCCCGATCGCGTCCGCGTCTATCTCCTCGGCCTTGTCGATCACGTTCTGGATGGGCTGTTTGATCCCGATGTTGTGCACGGTGTAGCCGTTGTTCGTGAGGATGATGTCCACGAGGTTCTTCCCGATGTCGTGGACGTCGCCACGAACGGTCGCCAGTACGACACGCCCCTTCGTGCTGCCGGCGGCGCGTTCCATGTACGGCTCCAGGTAGGCGACCGCCGCCTTCATCGTCTCCGCGCTCTGGAGCACAAACGGCAGCTGCATCTTCCCCGACCCGAAGAGCTCGCCGACGACCCGCATCCCATCCAGCAGGAAGTCGTTGATGATCGTCAGCGGCTCGAAGTGCGCCAGCGCCTCCGCGAGGTCGTCTTCCAGCCCGCGCCGGTCGCCGTCGACGATCCGCTGCCCGAGGCGCTGATCCACCGGCAGGGTCGCGCGGTCGGTCTTCGCGGCCTTTTCCGTCTCGACGTTTTCGAACAGCGCGATGAACGCCGTCAGCGGGTCGTAACCCTCTCGCCGGCGGTCGTAGATGAGATCGCGCGCCGCCTCCAACTGCGCCTCCGGGATGCGGTTCAGCGGCAGGATCTGCTTCGCGTTCACAATCGCCGCGTCCAGCCCGTGCTCGACCGCCTCGAAAAGGAAGACCGAGTTGAGCACGCGCCGCGCCGCGGGCTTGAGCCCGAAGGAGCAGTTCGAGACGCCCAGCACGGTGTGCACTCCGGGCAGCTCCGCCTTCACCCGCCGGATCGCGTTCAGCGTCTCCATCGCGTCGCCGCGCAGGTCCTCCTGCCCGCCCGAGAGCGGGAACGTCAGGCAGTCGAACAGCAGGTCGCCCGGCTCCATCCCGAAGCGCTCCACCGCGATCTCGTGGATGCGCTTCGCCACGCGCACCTTCCACTCGGTCGTCCGCGCCTGGCCTTCCTCGTCGATGGTGAGCGCGATGGCGGCCGTCCCGTGCCGCCGGATCAGGGGCAGCACCCGGCTGATCTTCCGCTCGCCGTCCTCGAGGTTGATCGAGTTCACGATCGCCTTGCCGCCGTAGAGCTTCAGCGCCGCCTCGATCACCGGCGGCTCTGTGCTGTCGAAGACCAGCGGCAACGTCGACTGCGTCCGCAGCACGCTCACCAGCCGCTCCATGTCGGGCACGCCGTTGCGCCCGACGTAGTCGACCATCACGTCGAGGACATGCGCGCCCTCGGCGGCCTGCTCCTTCGCTAGCCCGGCCATCCCGTCCAGGTCGCCCGCGAGCAGCAGGTCGCGGAAGAGCCGCGACCCGGTCGCGTTCGTCCGCTCGCCAACGACCAGGAATGACGTTTCCTGCTCCAGCGGCACCGAGGTGTAGAGGGACGAAACGTTCGCCTCGTAGTTGCGAGTTCCGTCCGCCAGGAAGTAGCGTGCGGCGTCGCGTTCCTTCGGAGTCCGGCGGCCGATGGCTGCGATCGCGGCTTCGAAGTGCGCCGGCGACGTGCCGCAGCAACCCGCGGCGATGTTCGTCCCGAACTCGTCAACGAAGATCCTCTGGAAGCGCGCGAACTCATCCGGCGTCAGCTTGTAGCAGGCCTCGCCGTTTACCAGCTCCGGCAGCCCCGCGTTCGGCCCGATGAACACCGGCCGGCGCGAATGCTCCGCCAGGTACCGCACGTGCTCGACCATCTGCTCCGGGCCCGTCGCGCAGTTGATCCCGATGACGTCGACCACGTCGAGCAGGTCCAGCGTCGTCAGCGCGCAGGCGATGTCCGAGCCCAGGAGCATCGTCCCGGTCGTCTCGATCGTGACCGAGGCGATGACCGGGAGACGGGCGCCCATCTCGGCGAACACGTCCGAGATCGCCGCGAGCGCGGCCTTCGTCTGCAGCAGGTCCTGGCAGGTTTCGACTTTGAGGACGTCAATCCCGCCTTCGATCAGGCCGCGCGCCTGCTCCTGGTAGCTTTCCACTAGCTCGTCCCAGGTGATGTGCCCGAGGGAGGGCAGCTTCGTCCCCGGCCCCATGGTTCCGAACGAGTACCGTGGCCAATCGGGGGTCGAGAACTCGTCGCGCACGCGCCCGAGCTGCTCGGCGGCCAGGCGGTTGATCTCGCGGACGCGGTCGGTCAGCCCGTACTCGGCGAACACGACCTTGTTTGCCCCGAACGTCGCGCTGTCCACCGCGTCGCAGCCGGCGGCGTAGAAGCTGCGCTGGATCTTCGCCAGCGCGCCGGGGTCGGAGATCACGAGGTACTCGTTGCAGCCGTCGATCCCGCCATAGTCCGGCCCCGGGCGCAGCCCCAGGATCGTCGAGCCGATCGGCCCGGCGGCGAAGAGCACCTGCGAGCGCAGCCGCTCGATGAACGGATGGTTGAGCGGTTCGTAGGCCATGGGTGCAGTTCAGCGTATCAGGGCGGGGGGAGAAGGCGTAAGGCAGAGGTTTGACGGGGTGAAGACCGCGTCTTGCGGGTGACGATCGGCCCCGCCCGGATCCCTTCCGCGTGCCACTGGCGGCGACGTGAGGGGATAGACTGACTGGCGCGGCCTCCCGCCGGACGACGGGATCTCCGTGTGCGAGAAGCGACGCTCTCCCGACTCGATGCCAGATGTCCCGGCTGTTGCGGTAACGCAGCCCGCGCTGCTAGGGCAGTCCCGAGGTCGCGACCGAATAGATGAGCGCGACGTCGGCCACCACGAGAACGACGACGGCCAGGATTCCCATGATCTTCGTCCAGAGGCCGTTTGCGAAGTCTCCCATTACCCTTCGGCTGGATGTCAGGAGCACCAAAAGCACGACGAGGAACGGCGCGACGAGACCGTCGACCACCTGTGAGTAGAAGAGCCCCTTCACAGGATCGACCCCGGATACCGCCAGTTGCACCCCCACCAGGAACGAGAGCCCGATCACGATGTAGAACTGTGGGGCATTGCTCACCTGTCGATCGAGGCTGCGCCGCCACCCTGCGAGCCCGGCCACTGAGTAAGCCGTGGACGCCGCGAGCACCGGGATTGCGAGCAGTCCCGCGCCAATAATTCCCATGGCGAACAGGTATTTTGCATACGAACCAGCCACCGGCTCCAGGGCCTGGGCTATCTCTGCCGCCGTTCCCGCCGACGTGCCCTTTGAGAAGAGCACTGTTGCCGTCACCACCACGATGAAGAACGCGATGACGTTCGAAAAGACCATGCCGACAGCGACGTCGAGGTTGGCCCGGGACATGCCCTGGACCCCTCGCTTCTCTTCGAGTTCGGCGCTGGTCTGCCAGAAGAAGAGGTACGGCGTGATCGTGGTGCCTAGCAGCCCGACCGCCCCAATGAAATACGTGCCCTTGAAGTCGATCTGCGGAAGGACTGTCTGTTTGAACGCAGCACCCCAGTGGGGGTGCGCGAGAAACGCCGCGGCGATGTAACTCCCGAACACCGCAAGCAGCCAGAGCAGGTACTTCCGAACGGCGCGATAGTCGAGAAATATCGTCACGTATGCCATGAGCGCCGCGGTGGGAACGATGAAGTAGAGGTAGTCGATTCCGGTGATCAGATCGATGACGGCTGCGATCATCACGAGGTCCGCGCCAATTGTCAGTGTGTTGGCGATGATCGTCAGCAGTACGGCGGTCACGGCGACGTTGCGGCCGTAGTGGGTCCGGATGGATGTGGCCAGGTCGGTCTTGGTGACATTCGCGATCTTGGCGCTCATCTGCTGCACGGCTATCAGCAGGGGCGTGGATGCTAGGAGCAGCCAGTTTTGCGAGAAGCCGTTCTGCGCGCCCACGACGGAATACGTCGTGATCCCCGCGGGATCGTTGTCGGCGCCGCCGGTGATCAGCCCTGGGCCCAGTACCTTGAGCACATCGCGGGGCGAGAGGCGCCGAGCGCTAGCGACCGCTTCGCTCGGCGTTGGTTCGGCGGTGGAGCGTCCTGTCGGTCGACGGAACCTCAAATCGCAGCCTCGGGACCAACACCGGTCTTCGTTACTTCCGGCGGCGCCACCACTGTCTGAAGGCTGGACGTGTCCTGGTCAAGGGCCTCCCGAAGCGCGAGGACGCTGGTCTCGTCCACCGTCGCGATCAGCACCCCGCGACCTGCTGCGAGCGCTTTGACCACGTCGTCGCGGTACGCCTCGGGAACGGAATCCAACTGCTGGCTGTCCGGTCCGCCCAATACAACCAGGGTGTCGGTCTCGACCGTCGACAGATGTCGCAGCGCTTCCGCCGCGCGCTCAGCCTGACCTGCATTCTCGAACGTTGTGAACACCGTCTGCGAGAGGATGCCTGCTTCGTCATCACTCTCGGATGGGACCTTAATTCGATCTTCGATGTCCTCGACCGTTTCCCCGCAGTAGGATCGAGCTTCTTCCAGTACTTCTTGACGGCCGTCCTCGGTGGTCACCACGCCGGACAGCAGCAGCTTCGTGTGGGCCAGTCGGGCGCGAAGGCCCGGGTGCGCCGCATGCGGTGTCGCCGGCTGTCCGTTGAGCACGGCAGACCACCAGGCTTGAATGGGAGCATCGAGGACGCTACTGCCGTCGCTCTCGGATTGAGTTGTCATGCGGTTGGCCCCTCGTTCGAGGCTCGCGCAGCCCCGACCGGCTGGCAACCGCGGGCGGAAACCATCAGGCTTCTTCGGCTGGCTGTTTTCACCGGCGCATATGCCGTCCCCGCCAAGTCGGAGCGAACTCGTCCGTCTACTCCGTCGTCTTGCCGTCGAAGTGTTCGCTGTCGGCCACCGCGTCTGCACGGGTGTGGTGGACCACGCCGTCCCCGGTCTTTTCCAACTCCGCCGACGACTTGTCGGCCGTTACAGATTATGCGCTCGCCTCGTCTACGCGCGCAACACGAGGAGGGCGAGGGCAAGCATGACGATTGATGCTGTGAGGAACTGCAGGGGAAGCTCCCAGGATGCGAGCAGCTGATCTTGCGACCACAGTTTGCGCTGGCCGCCGACCTCGAACTCGATCGACACACTCGCCACCGATCGCCTGACGAAGCGCGCGTGCTTGCTGAGCGACCGTTGCGTAAGGCTGATCAACATCACGGCGGAAGCCACCAGCAGAATGCCCGGATTGATGGTCTCCGCCTGCGCCCAGTAACCAACGATTGCCGGGAAGGCGCCCCAGGCAAGCGCGAATTCGAGATCCGAATGCAGGGTGTGGTGTATTTCGAGCGAGTACCCTGCCGCCAACAGGCAGCCGATGACTGCCCAGGAGAGCACCCAGGGCGAGATGACGAAGCTTCCAATAACGGCCAGGACTGCCGCGCCCGCAAGCCCTCCAAGCCCCAGGGCAAGTAGCACGCGGTTGCTCAGGTTTGTGCCCAGCGGCCGGCCATGCCACTCATCGAGTGCGTGCGCTCCGACTCCGGTCCCCAGGAAGAAGGCCGCCACGGTGCCTGCCAGCCGGGTCCAGTCCAGCGTTGGAGCGAGCGCCGCGCCCATTGCAACGTAGGCAAGGTGCCAGGCCGTGTAGGGTGGGTGCAGCAGCGCGACGAGGTCGCCCCGGACGCTGCCGGGCCGTGCGTAGAACGCGGGGTGGGCGTCGTTCACGCTTTTCGGGCCCACATGATGAGGCCCCCGCCAAGAGAGCGGCGGGCGACTCGGACGTCGACAAGCCCTGCCGACTCCCAGACTTGAGCCAGTCGGTCGTCAGGAAACTCGCGGTAGAACGCGTCGATGCTGGGCCCGAGGAATGAGCCAACCTTGCGCCACCCCGATCCGATCGTCGCTCCGGCGATTGGCAGTACCAGACGTGTGTACACCCACCACCACGGGCCCCAGATGCCGCTGGGCCGCCCAAATTCCACCATTCCGATTTCTCCGCCGGGCCGCAGCACGCGAACGAGCTCTCGCATAGTTGGAGCGGGATCGACGTACCGCAAGAGATAGCCGAACGTCAGGCCGTCGAAGGATGCATCGGGGAACGGGAGGTGCTCAGCCGTTCCCCGAACCGCGGTCGCTCCGTGCCGCCGCGCCACCCCCAGCATCTCGATGCTCTGATCGAATGCGATGACGCGCGCGCCCCTGGCTTCGAGAAGACGGGTGATAGCGCCTGTCCCGGCAGCCACGTCGAGGACCCTCGCCTGGGGCGAGAGTTTGAGGCCGGCGACCATCGCGGCACGCCACCGTGGGTCCTGGCCGAGGCTGAGCACGGCCGCCCATCGTACATAGTTGCCCGCGATCGGCGCGAAGAGCCTCAGGGCCTGAAGGGCCTTCCGATTCGGAGTTGCAGTCATCGCGCCATTCTCGCGCAGTTTGGCAAACTGCGGGTCGGGCGCCAGCAGGGGCCCTCCATCACCGCCTGCTTACAGCCCACACTACGGCTGCATCGTGTCGCCAGCGGCATCGGGTAGGTTGCTGCTCCCCTCGAGGACCTTACGGTTCGCCTGGAGGCTGTAGCCCAGCTCATGGAGCAGCTCTGCCACCATCCGGTGACTTGTCTTGTGCCCTTTGCGCGTCAGCTCCGCCGCAAGCCTGCGGATGCTCTTGCACGTCCGGCGCAGCGGCGACTCCGGGTCGCCCCGGCTCGTCGGCTCAATCAGCCCATGGCGAGCGGCATGTGCCACTCGACCGTGCGCGGGCCTCCCCCTCCTTCGCGCCGACATGTGCCGTTTCCGTCGAGCCGCGCGCAGCGCCGAGCGGCCGTGGCGAAAGCGGTTCAGGAGTACCGGCTTCGGAGGAGTGCGGCGAAACGGCGAGGCAGCGGCGAGGGCTCCGTTGAGCCGGCGGCAAGTCCGGGCCAAGGCGATTCTCTACTCCGTCGTCTTGCCGTCGAAGTGTTCGCTGTCGGCCACCGCGTCTGCACGGGTGTGGTGGACGACGCCGTCCCGATGATTGGGTGGCGCATAGACCGTGTAGAGCTTCAGCGGAACACTGCCGGTATTGATGATGTTGTGGTTGGTCCCAGCCGGGACGACTACCGCGAAACCCGCTCGAATCGCCGTCCGAACACCATCGAGAACCGCTTCACCGGTCCCCTCCTCAACGCGTAAAAACTGGTCGAGCTTGTGGACTTCCATCCCAATGTCTTCCTTGGGTTTTAACGCCATGACAACGAGTTGACAGTGTTTCGCCGTGTAGAGCACGCGCCGAAACTCGTCATTCTTGACGGCGAGGGCCTCGATGTCTTGCACAAAGCCTTTCATTGACCACTCCTTTTGTCTCTCACCGATCGTCTAGCCCCTCGTCCGCGCCAATCGAGCAGACCGCGCGAGGATGGGCATTTGTGGCCCGACGGGGGGTTTAGCAGGACGGCCACCTAATTTCGCGGTTGCCAACGCACGGCTACCGGTGTTACCCCAACTTCGCGCGGGCCATCCGGATCGTCTGGGCGGAGGCGACGCCAAACAGGAGAAGCGCCACGCCGATCGATGCGCCCAAACCTGCCTTTCGCCGCCAGCTCGTCTCCGTCACAAGCGACTCACTTTTCGGAGCGGACTCTCGCTCAGCATCCGCCTCCATCTTGTTCAGGCGGGTGTAGTAGTCCGGCATCTCGTTGAGGTGCGCGAGGGCAATCTTCCCGGTGATCAGCGGGTCGTCGTTGGTGACATTCGTTGCGGGGTCCGCCTGCCCGTGCTCTGCCTCGACATCCAGCCCTGCCTGGAACTGCGCCAGGTCGTACCCGGACTTCGCGAAGTCAATCCCAAGGATTTCGGCAATGCCTCGGACCTGGTCGAGATCATAGGTGCGCTTCACTGGGGCCTCCTTCAACTCCGCGTTCGCGAGCCCGCTGACACATCCTGTTTGCTTGGTCAACGCTCGCCGAACAGAGATGTTTGTCGCGGAGAGGCCTGCGGAACCAGCTCCCCTCATCGAGGGAACGCCCGCAGGGCCTCCGCGTGACTGAGACGCCGTCGGCGTGGAGTTGTCACCGCCGCCAGCGCGAGCGCCCGCCGAAGCCGCCCAGCGCCATGACGACGAGGACGACAATGACGACGAGGAGCAGGTTGCTCGTCAGGGCGTAGGCGCCGCCGCCAAGGATCAGGAGTGCTAGTGTACTGTAACCGTAGTGTCTAGTACGATTGGGCGGTGGCACGGACAGCTGAGTTCAGACTGACGACGGGCGATCGGGAGGAGTTGGAGCGACTGCGGCGAAGG
>JAKALX010000079.1 GCA_021823905.1 Chloroflexota bacterium
ATCCTCACGGATTGGCTCGGAACGCACGGCTACGAGGCGAAATCAACCGCCGACGAACCGAGCGCAGCGACCGCCTGAGAACGAGCGACCCGCCTCGGTTGCAGCCGACGCGGGTCAAAGAGGAGCTTGCATGTTCATTGTACCGGACCCGCCACGAGAAACGAATGGGCTCGATTCTCATCTCATGTACCTTTCCTCGCCTCTCTCGACGTACAAGACACCCCGCTACGCGCGAATGCTGGCCTACTGCCGGGCGGCGTTCCCGGACGCCGAAATCCTCGAACCCAAGCACCTGTTCCACAGCTCAACCGACTGGCGAGCCAAGTGGCCCGACGTACTCGGACGCATCGATCAGCTCGTGTTCTTCCATGACGCTGACCCCGATTGGGTTGGGGCTGGCGTCATTAGGGAGATTCACGACACCTTCGAGCTTGGCAAGTCGATCTGCTACCTGGACGACGGCGGCCAACTACATCCATTCGAAGCGGTGAGATTCGAGTTCCCCGAAGACGCAACCATAGCGAAGCTCGCCCGCGTTCGGATGCGGAAGTGATCCGCGATGGCTCGCCGCCCAGCGATCACACGGGCACATCCCTACACGCCAAAGTCTGGCCCCTTCGCGGGCCAGACCTTCACCAGCCGCCGCGCTTATGGGAACGCCCATGCCCGCCTGAAGGGGTACACCTCATTGGGTGCGCGGCAGCGCGCACGGCCAGCGAAGCCGTTCCGGGTCAACGTCCAAACGATGACCGATATCCAGAACGAGCGCTATCACTCTTCGCTCGAAGCCGTCGGTCTCATGCGGCGCGAGGGCTTGAGCCTCAAGGAGGCGTCCCGCCGAAGCGGCACGACACCGGAAACGGTCCGTCGCTACGCGGGCGACGCGCTGGAACGAGAACACAACCGCTACCGGGCGAAGCCCGTCGATCGGCTTGCGCGCGTCATGAACATGGTCGCCACCATGCCCCGCGATCCGGTTCCTGTGGTGATCAAGCGTTCGGACACGGCTTCGAAAATCGGCCGCCACCATGCTGCCCTGCGCCTTTACTTGAACACGGGGGATTGGTCCGGCTTGCGCGAATTTCGCGGGCAGACCATTCACGTGGAAAAACGTGGCTACATGTTCCTGACCGACCTCAACGAAATCAATTTCCGCGCGAAACGCGGGTTGCTCTCGTTCGAAAGCATTTATGCCCACTGACAGAAAGGAGTCTCGGAAATGTCCGATGAAATTCGGAGCATTGGCCGCCGTGCCAGGCGCGCCGAAAAGTTCCCACCCGACGCTCGGTGCCAGTCGTGCGGAGTTTCCAGCCCGATCGTCCTCGTTGAGGGCTCTGACCCACTGACGTGCTATCAGTGCCAGGCGCGCGCCAATGGGAAAAGCGGTCTTGAGGCGGACCATTTCGCGGGGGCAGCGAACTCCCCGATTAGCTTTCTGCTGCCCGCGAATATCCATCGCATCTACAGCGACGAACAACAGGACTGGCCACGAACGACGCTCGAAAATCGAGGCGGCGACCCGCTCTTGAGAATCGCGGCGCTCGTGCGTGGATGGCTCGGCTACCTCCGAATAATCCTCAATGCGTTGGAACACGTGCCAGTCGCGTTGGAGGTCCTGAACAACGCTCTTATCGATGTGCACGGGCCGCGATGGTGGGAGCAGCCGCAATTCCTCGGCTTCCGGGGGTGCGTAGAAAATGCCTGACGCCATAATCCGTCAAGCCGCCGTTCGCGCGTGGGCACGTCCGGCAAACGAGGAGCCACCGCCGGATTCTGCTAGCCGGAACGAGTTCCCACCCCTGACGCTTGTATTCGACTGCGAAACCCGCATCGACGAATCGCAGCGCCTCACGTTCGGTGTTTATCGGGTGTTCGAGAAATTCCGGTTGGTCGAAGAGGGAATATTCCATGGCGACGATCTGCCGGTTAGTGACCGTGCCGTGCTTCGCAACTACGCGGAGACGCACGCGAGCGACGTTCGCGAGACCGGAAGGCGAGCCCGTCCGTTGCGGCTTCTCTCGCGTCGGGAGTTCGTTCGCGACGTGTTTTGGCCGCTCGCGTACGACTCGAAAGCGTTGATTGTTGGCTTCAATCTGCCATTCGACCTTTCCCGCATAGCCATTGCCGCGGCTCCGGGGCGCGGATATGCGGCGGGTGGCTTTTCGCTCACGCTCGACGATTACGAGACCACGAAGGGCAAGCGCGCGGAAAATCGATTTCGACCCCGCATTGCCTACGCGTCGATCGATAGCAAGCGGGCCCGGATTCAGTTCACGGCCGTGAACGTCCAAGCCAAACGGCGCTATGCATCTATCTTCCGCGGACACTTCTTGGACCTGAAGACGCTGGCGTTTTGCCTGACGGACCGCGGCCACACGCTCGCGTCAGCTTGCGAGGCGTTCGGGGTCACGGAAGGGAAACAGCACGTCGAAGAGCACGGCGTGGTCACCGACGACTACATCGACTACTGCCGCCAGGATGTGCGCGCGACGTGGAAGCTCTACCTCGCACTGCGGACCGAGTGCGAGCGCCATGCCATCCCCTTGCAAGCTACTCGAGCCTACTCCCCCGCTGGAATGGGCAAGGCGTACCTCAAGGCGATGAACGTCAAGCTACCCGCGCTCGTTCCCGGTTCGTCTGCGGGGATGTCCGTCGATGCGGTCTTTGGGGCATGCATGGCAGCCTACTTCGGTGGCCGGGCAGAGTGTCGGATCCGGAAAGCTCCGGTCCCTATCGTCGCCCTCGACTTTCGGAGCATGTATCCGACGGTAAATACCCTCATGAACCTGTGGGCGATGCTCACCGCTGAGTCCGTTGTTGTCGAAGACGCCACCGCCGACATTGAGGCGTTCCTCGCGTCGATAACCGCCGACGATCTTTTCGACCGCGCGACATGGCGGCAGCTGACGGCGATCGTCGAATTGCACCCGGACGGCGAAGTGCTGCCCGTGCGCACGGATTACGGGCTCGGCGAGGGCTACCAGATCGGAATAAACCACTTCACGTCACGCGCATCGGCGTGGTACACGCTGGCCGACTGCGTCGCTGCCAAGCTACTGGGCGGCCGGGCGCCGCATGTGGTGCGGGCTCTGCGATTCGTGCCGGTTGGGCGACAGCCGAACATGCGGCCGGTCAGCATCCGCGGAACCGTAGCCGTTGACCCCTACACCGACGATTTCTTTCGCAAGCTCATTGAGATCCGGAACTCACTCCCTGTCGATTCCGGAGACCCAGAGACCGAACGGCTCCGCGACTCGCTCAAGGTGCTGGCCAACGCGACCTCGTACGGCATCTTCGTCGAACTCAATCGCCACGTGGACGAAGAGACCGAGTGCGAAGTCTGGACCGGCACCAACGAGCCCTTCCGAGCAACGGTCAACGGCCCGGAACACCGGGGACCGTTCACGTTCCCGCCGTTGGCAACACTCATCACGGGCGCGGCGCGGCTCATGCTGGCGCTGCTCGAAACGCGAGTGAGGCAGCACGGCGGAACGTACGCGTTCTGCGACACGGACAGCATGGCGATTGTTGCCACGCCGGGCGGGAGGCTGGTGCCCTGCCCAGGCGGGCCGCTCATGTCCGTGTCGGGGGAAACGATCCGGGCTCTGTCTTATGCCGAAGTGGAGGCGATCCGGACCGAGTTCGATGGCCTGAACCCGTACACCGACACGGACTCAACAGGTGACCGGATGCTGAAACGCGAGACGAAGGGGATGTCAGCGACCGATCGAGACCGTCAGGTTTGGTGCGTGGCGATCTCCGCGAAGCGCTACGCGACGTTCTCTTACGACGAACAGGGAAGCCCTGTCATTCACGAAGCCCAAGGAACACGGTCTCGGTCATCTCTTGAGCCCCGACGAACCGCCACCGTTCACTGAGCCCCATCCGCGATGGGCAAGAGAGTGGATCCGGCGCGAGTGGGAAACGATCGTTCGTGAATTGCTCGGTCTGCCCACCGACTCTCGATCAGCTCTCGACGCGATCGCCGTGGGCCGACTCTCAACGAGCAAGGCGTCGGTCTTGCGCGCCTTCCGCTACTTCAACAGAGGCAAGATTTACGCCGACCAGATCAAGCCCGCGAATTTCCTGATCACTGCACATGTCGCGCCGCTCGGACACCCGATGGGCGCGGACCCGGCGCACTTCCGCCTGGTGCGACCGTTCGAGCTACGTCCGCACATGCGCACGGACCGCTGGGCGAACATCTACGATGGCAACCGCTACATGGCAGCGGCCCTGATGGCCGAGCAGTCCGCACGCGTCGCCGTCCTCTGCACGTACCGAGACGTGGTCAGCCGGTACCGCCGCCATCCTGAGTCGAAGAGCGGCGATGCGGCCGGGAACCCGAGCAACGAAGAGACGATCGGCCTGCTGACTCGGCTCCACATCCTTGCGGTGGGCCAGCCCCGCTACATCGGCAAAGAGTCGAACAGCCTCGAAGAGGTAGAATCGGGCATCGTCGGCGACGCCGATTCTGTCTACGTCACGTACACCGACCACGAATCCGAGCTTCAAACGCTGCGCGCCGTGCTTCAGACCCTCCCGCGCGTGGCCGTCGCCCGGAGGGCCGGAATATCAACGAGGCGGCTTCAGGACGTGATCATTCGTGCCATCGTTCCGCATGCGAAGACGCGGCTAGCGTTGGTCCGCGCGGCGTGTGCCGAGATGACCTGTCGGCTCGGAGGGGCCGGCGACGCTCTGCCGATCGAAGCGCCGTTTGAAATTCTGGCGGCGCTGTGGCTTCAATCCGACGGACGTTCAGTTCGCTCTTCGGCTTCGCGAATAAGTTCTGATGCACGCACGCCCAACGCGGCAGAGATTGCAGCGATGGCAGAAAGCGACGGCGAGCTGGCACCGCGTTCAACCATGCCGACGTAGTTCCGGTGGAGGTTTGCCAGCTCCGCAAGCCGTTCTTGCGACAGCGCAGCTCGATTTCGTCGCTCTCGTACGACTGACCCGAACGCTGCCCCAATCTCGCCGCGAGTTGCCACGGAAGGCAGCGTGCGAGCAACCGGTTGGCTGTTCTACACAGTATACTGTGCTAACGATGGTCCACATTGGGCGGATGCTCTACCCCGTCGCGGCGTTGGTTACCGTCTCTTCCGTCTTCGGCTGCGGCGGCCAGAATTCGGACTCACTCCCGTCTGCCAGCACGTCGATGTCCCCCGCAAGCGCGACGAATAGTCCGACCCGCTCTCCGATTAGGGTCAACGGTTACCTCGAAACCACGGACAGCCATGTCTTGTTCCTCCTGATCAACGGGAGCGCGGGATACGTCGGTGGCCAGGCGAGTGAAGCGACGGCAGATTGGACCGTGCCTAGTGGAATGCAAGGCAAGTCAGCGCAGTTCAACGCCCAGCTAGCTGGCTCGGTTGTGGGCTCAGCGGTGCAAATCGACTTGGGTGGAGTCCTCTGGACCGGGCAGATCACCGTCGGCGGGATGACTCTTCTCGTTCCCGACAGCTCAGGTCGCCTCGTGTCCCGCACCTTTAGATCGGCGACCTCCGACGACTACAACGCCGCGGTGTCAACACTTGGAGGTTCCGTCGTTGCGGCCCGCTCGTCAGCCACCGCCTCGGCCTCTGCCGCTACGGCCACGGCAGCCGCGGGACAGCAGCGGCGCGCCGACGCCAACGCAACTGCAATCGCGGTCCAACGAGCCACAGTGGAGGCGGCGAAGCTGCGCTCGTGCGTGGCAACCGGTGGACACATCGCGACCAAGGCCGACACTGCGATCCCCGAAGGCTGGTGCGCGTCGAACATCAAGGGAAACCCTAGCGGCATGGGGGGTTCAGACTGTTCCTTCGCTGGCTTGCCGTTCAACGGTGACGGGACGATCAGGACCAGTGCGTACGAAACTTCGAAGGACTTCTACCCCGGTTGCTTCAATTAGAGCCGCTTCCATTTCGTCTCGCACTCCCCGCAGAACTCGGCCCTCGCGCCGCACCCAGCCAGATTAGACGACACTTCATTCCAACCTACCGGAATCCCACATCTCAGCCAGCTCAGATAGCCGATCTCTTACTTGACCGCGCGCCTCCTCTGCGATCTCCAGAAGGGACTCAGTGTCTCCAGTAGGAAGCCATCCTTTCAACGCCGAACAAAACCTCACCCGACCGGCTGTCGTGCGGAACTGTTTCAATCCGGAGCGAATGTCTGCCGTCGAACCCGGCCGTACTGACGAACTAAGGCGCATACCAACGAGGCGTCGCTCGTCTACTACCGCGAAAACGCACCAGCGGAATCCTACAAATCCTATGGCCGCCGCAGTCGCTACCACTAAAACAACACCACGCCAAGTCCCGCCTGCTCTAGCGAAACTCAAGATCGGAGACGGAATCCCGAACGAAACAGGGCTAACTGAACCTAACCAATCGACTACGGTCGAACCTACGCCGGTGAATATCAAAAGCGTTTCCACCACAAACATTACCAACCACACAACCGTCCACCGCGCGCTCAGGCCGAACACGGTCCACCGCAATCGCCTTGCTTCGTTGGTCAACAAGTTGCTGACCACGACGACTACAACTGTCACGATGAGAGTGATGACTGCTAGCGCAGACCGGTGAACTGAAAGAACGAACATGCTCGCGACTGCAAGTGTTAGATAGCCATGCCACAACACGTCGAATCTAGAATCGCGAAGCACGATGGGGAATACTCGCGCGGCGATAGAAACTTCTTGATGACGCTTCGCGATGAAGTCGCCTGAACCGACACCGACACTTCGCGGTTTCCAAAACCTCGTCACGTTCAGCCAATTGCAAATGACGAACGCGAATATCACTAGTGCACCCAACACAATGAATCGGAAGGACTCCGAAACCAGCCAAACAAGTGACAAAGCAATAAAATTGCAGAGGAACAACAACGACCAAAAGTACATCATGCGCAGCCGCCGCACCTCCGGACGTAACCATGCCGCGGAAGATGCCATCGCGAGAAATTTATCGAGGTCCAATAACAACGCGAATGACGCGAACGCACTCATGAAGAAAGAAGAGACTGAACGACTAATTGTCGGCGTCGGCGTCGATACGTAATTGCACGCCAACACAGTGTATTCAGATAACCACGCGGAATTCTCTAGGAATGCGCGTTCGACGACAATATTAGTCAAGGCGTCCGATGCTACGATCACACTTTCCACACAGCGCTTTCGGTCGAGCAACGTGCCGACCGAAAATTGTTCCAATATCAACTTACCGACAGTCGCTCTGAACGAATCGGAGAGCGCGTCTAAACGCGCTCGGAAACCATCGCGAAGTACCGATAGCGCCTCCAAGGCCCGCCTGTGCGACAACGTGCGAGCTGGTTCGCCGATACCGAAGTTTATTGCCATCCCGAGCGCATCAATAAAAGGCTCAAGCTCCACTTCGGCCTGAACTTGACAAATCAGCACCAATATCTCCCGCCAGCGGTCGTCTTCCACTATTCGCTCAGTGGGTACATCGTCATTGTGTGCTAGCATATACGTCGCTGCGAAGTATTCTTGAAACCGCCGGTGGGCGAACTCGAATTCTCTGACGCCCCCTTCTTCGTCGGTGCGAAGCGTCCCCAGGCGGCAGTAGGCCAAAGCGCGGAACATAGTCATGGCTCGTGATCGAGAGGGCCGGCTCGGCATTCCTGATGTGAGTAGCCTCGAATCCATGGAGGTGGCTGGCTTGACACCGCCCGTCATCGCGAACGCCGCCTCGCTAGCGAATTCCAGTAGCGCAGCAGGTGTGGTGTGGAACCGTTGCAAGAATACTGCGTCCTGCTGGGACCGCCGAGCAACGAATTGCTGTAACAAAGCGAACTTGTTCGGCGGAAGAAGAACGGATGAAGGTTGATCGCTACTTGGGAACTCTGAGTTGCTACCCAGTTGGGCAGCTGCATAGTCAATCATAAGACTCAGGTAAAACGGATTATTCGCCAAAGCCGCCCACTGCTGCGACGGCAGTAGTTGAGCCCAGAGACGGTCGCCTGCGGCGGACGGCATCGACCTAGCTATGGCCTCCCGGATACGCTGTGGGGACAGGGGGCGAATTACCAACCTCTGGCCCACAAACCTGGCTGAGGGGCTCCGATACGGGCGCGAGGCCACGACACCTCGACATTTTCCACTGGAGATAATGTAACTCTCGATAACTTCCGAATAGATATCAATAGTGTTTGCGCCAGATGTGCCAGCATCGATCACGGCCGGAATTTCGTCAAATGAATCGAAGAGGAAGAATAGCTGACCATTAATCCGCAAAGACTCGAACTGTTGGTCAAGGAAGTCTTCTATAAGCCTGTCCGCACCATTCGTCAAGGAAGTACGCAGCCACGCGCCAAACGCGGCGACAGTCATGCGGGTGGGAGATAACGTCAAATATTTGAGGTCGACCAATATGGGAATCACAACTTTAGAGCGTGACTGATTCCGGGCACGGGTCGCGAGGATGCCATATAAGTGTCGTAGCGACACCGATTTCCCTGTTCCCGGATCGCCCAAGACGAGAGACGTACGATGCTCAGTCCGGTCAATTGCGGCGATCAAGTTGCGAGCGACATAGACTCGTGACTTTGGTGGTGCCAGTGCGCGTTTGATCCAAAAAAGCGATCGTTGAGAGCCAATACTTTGGAAATCATAGGAGCTTTCAACTCGGACGGTCGCTTCGAGGTCTACGTAAGCATTGTCACTCCATTGCACCCGCCGATTAGCGCGCTCTACTGTGACGAGTTGGGCGTCCAAAAATGTGTCTTTTAGCGCTATAAAGCGATAGTCAGCAGGATCCTTTGGGTGGCCAAGGGCGGCCGAAACGGCGGAGGAAAGCACTCGACCAACCCATGGCAGAACGCCAAGCCACTTGGCAAAGGCGAGGACGAAGACAACTACGAGCGTCCAAGCTGGTAGTTCTTGCACCGGGACACGAGCTAGGATCTTGTCAATTAAGCTGTCCACCTAAACCTCAAGCGTCGGCAACCTCTCATTGCTTGTGTGAGGCACGCACTTTGATCATCGGTAGGTGCCGCTGCCGTCCGTTCAACGGGATGAGGATGCATGTGTTCGGTGGCGAAGGTTCGGGTCCGGGAGTCAGAGCCGTCGATCAGCGTGAGTGACCGCGTGGACGCCTGGTCTCGCCGGATAGGCTCTTGAAGGTTGCGGGACGGCGAATCTGGGAAACACTTAGTACGCATGCAAAGTCCCAGTTCTACAAGCGAAGTTCCCTATTTCGGGAGACGCCCTGCGGAAGAGTAGTTAACGCGGGCGGAGTGGGCAAGTGTATGTTCAAGGGCGAGTCAGGTCGCAACGCCGGAGGCGGCAGGCGCGAGCAGTATTCGGCTCATCGTATACGGTACTGCCAGGAACCAGGTTATTTCAGGCTCACCGCGCTCTGGCCGTAGGGTCGCCGACCGACCGACTCTCGTTTGTTCGCACGGGCGACCGCAGCATCATGTCCTCGGCAGCGGACCGGACGTTTGGCGCTTCGTATCTTCTATCCCACGCACGCATTGAGCGCCACCCGATCCCCGCGTACATTCGTCTCGTGCCAGACGAATCATTGTTGACGGACGAAATTCGCGCGCTCGTTGGCCACCGGACCGAGCTTGGCCCGGCGACGATCACGCTACGCCTCGTGCAGCGCGCCACGGAAGTCTTCTACGGTCATCCCGGCCGCGACTACGCGCAGGGCGAGGAGGTGCCCGGCTACGTCATCTCCGCGCTCGACCCCGAGATCGACCCGCCCGAGATGCCGAAGCTGCTCCCCCAGGGAATTCTCATCAGCAACGAGTGGGCCTTCGAACGTTATCCACGGCTGGGCGAGACGCTCGTCGTCACCTCCAGCCTGGCGAACATCTCCGAACGATTCGGGGGACAGTTCGGCTACAGCCTCGACTTCCGAACCGAGACCGAGTACCGCGCCACGAACGGTGATCTCGTCGCCACCAGCTCCACCAACATGATGCAGTACGACGCCTCGGCGGCGAGGAGCAGCGAATGACCGTCGACGCCGCGAATCTGCACGAAGGCGACGAGCTCCCGGCGCTCGAGCTCACGCCCACCATCGCCCAGGCCGTCCGTTATTGCGCGATCAACTGGGTCTTCCCGGAATTCTTCTTCGACCCAGACTTCGCGAAGTCCGTCGGGATGCCCGGCACGATGGTTCCCGGACCCCTCAAGCTCGGCCTCATCTACCGCGCCATCGACGAATGGCTCGGCGGCGCCGGCTTCATCCGCCAGGTTCGCGCCGCTCATCGCCGGCCCGACCTTGCGAAACACCCGATTGTCATCGCCGGCCGTGTCGCACGCGTCTACGACGAGGCGGGCAAGCGCCGAGCCGACCTCGAGATGGCGGTCATCAACGAGGACGGTCAGCCATCCGTCCGTGGGTTCGCCGTCGTCGAGTTCAAGTAGCGGAGATCCCGGCCGGCCGCTAGACTCGGGCGCTCATCCCCCGCCCGAGGTGACTCTTGGATCCACAGGTCGAAGCGCTTTTCCAGATGATGGCCGCCCAGGCCGAGGCAACCGGCTCGCCGCCGCTGACCTCGCTTCCCGCCGACGTGGCGCGCGCGGGCGCCGAGATGTCGTTCCAGGCGTTCAACCAGCCGATGCCCGAGGGCGTCGCCATCACCGACCGCGTGATTCCCGGACCCGCCGGGACGATCCCACTCAAGGTGTTCCGCCCGGAAGGCGCCACTGGCACGTTGCCGCTGCTCGTCTTCATCCACGGCGGCGGCTGGGTCATCGGCAGCCCGGAGACCCACAAAAAGCTCTGCGCCGAGCTTTCGCTTGGCGCCGGAATCGCCGTGGCCAGCGTGCACTACCGTCTCGCGCCGGAACACCCGGCCCCGGCCGCGCTCGACGACTGCGTCGCCGCCATTCGCTGGTGCGTCGAGCACGCCACCGAGCTCGGCGCCGACGCCACCGACTTCGCGATCGGCGGCGACTCCGCGGGAGGTAACCTCACGGCCGCCGCCTGCCTTCGCCTGCGCGACGAAGGTGGTCCGCAGGCGAAACTGCAGCTCCTCCTCTACGGCGCATTCATCCTGAATCCCGACACTGAATCGTGCCTGGCCAACGCCGAAGGCAAGATCCTCACCCGCGACTCGATGGTCTGGTTCATCAACCACTACCTCTCCGGCGGCGCCAGCCTGACCGACCCCTACATCGCGCCGATCCACGGCAACCTCCGCGGCCTCCCGCCGGCCCGGCTTATCGTGGGAACACTCGACCCGCTGCTCGACGACTCACGGGCGTTCTCAGCAAAGCTGACGGCCGCCGGCGTGCCGAACACCCTGAGCGTCTACCCGGACATGCCGCACGTGTTCCTCCAGCTCTCGTCCATGCTCGACGGCGGCAAGCAGGGCGTCGCCGAATGCGTGCAGGCGCTGCGGGCAAGGCGCTAGGCTCCAGGGATCGACAGCCCGCACGAGAGGTTCGATCGCTACTCCGCCCGCGCGGTTGCCGCTTCCCGGGCTTTGCGCATCGCATCCATCTGCTGCTTCACGTCCGGCGGCAGCTCCTTGCCGGCGTCGCTGAACGCCTTCACCTGCGCGGCAGCGGTCTTGCCGAAGACCTGCGTGAGGTTCTGCTCGATCCAGTCGCGGTTGTCCTCGATCACCGAAATCTGCCCC
>JAKALX010000531.1 GCA_021823905.1 Chloroflexota bacterium
CCGTGCTGAGCCTCGCGGCCGGACTGTTGATCGTGATCTTCGAGGCCGACGTCTCGCACCTCATTCCGCTGTACGCCATTGGCGTCTTCCTCTCGTTCACGATCAGCCAGGCGGGCATGGTGGTTCGCTGGCACAAGACTTCCAGGCTGCCACCCGGCGAAGAGGTGCCGTCCTTCTCCCCCGAGGGGCAGCTGGTAACGACGCTGAAGTACGATCGGCACTGGCACCTCAAGGCCGGGCTCAACGGCTTCGGAGCGGCCATGACTGCCGTCGTCACGGTCGTCTTCGCGGTCGCGAAGTTCACCGAAGGCGCGTGGATTGTCGTCCTGCTTGTTCCGGTCACGGTCTTCGTGCTCTTTCGTATCCATCACCACTACGAGTCGGTGAAGGAGCGGCTGGCGGTGAGCGAGATAGAGTTGGAGCAGGTCCTGGCGGAGCCCGTACGGCGCGTGTGCATCCTGGCGGTCGCCGGACTCAACCGGCCCACGCTGCCGGCTGTCCGCGACCTCCTTCACGATCACTCGACGGGCGAGTCCCGCATCGCCATCCACGTCGCCACGAACGAGCATGATTCCGAGCAGTTGCAGGAGCGGTGGCGCCAGTTCCACCTCGAGGAACACGGCCTGCCGCTCGTCGTCCTTCCGAGCGAGTTCGGGGGCGGCAACGTTGTCGGGGATCTCGTCGACTACGTTCGCGGCGTGCTGGCAGCTGACCCGGAGGTTCGCGTCGAGATGGTCATCCCCGAGTGGACGAGCAGCTTCTCCTTGCGCCAGTGGCTGTTCGCCAGGGTGCTCCACCACCTCACGGGCACGCGTTTGAAGCTGGCGTTCCTGTCCGAGCCACGCGTGACTGTAACGAACCATCGATACGTCCTGGGCCGTTAGGCGGCTCGGGGCGAATGCATCGTCCACCACTTCCGGCTGGCTGCCATGCTGGCGTCGGCGCAGGGCAGCAGCGGCGGCGAGAAACCCGGCGGTCCCGCCGACGTATGCCGCCCACCTCTGGTTACCCGGTTGCGCGCCGCCGTAATATCGCCACCGGCTCCCTGTCCGGGCGCCCGGAGATGACATGCAGTTTCGATTCACCGAGTCAGCGCTCGCCTTCGAAGCAGAGGTGAAGCGGTTCCTCGCCGTCGAGTGGAGCCCCGAGGTGCGAAGCCGCGCCTACGCGGGCGCCGACGCGTACGACGTTGAGCGCGCGTTCCGAAAGAAGCTGGCCGACAGGGGCTGGCTGACTATGTCCTGGCCGAAGGAGTACGGCGGGGAGCGCCGGCCCTACCAGGAGCAGTACCTCTTCCAGGAAGCGCTCAACTACGTCGGCGCTCCCGGTGCCACGGTTGCCGTGCAGCAGGTCGGCCCAACGCTCATGCAGTTCGGCACGGATGAGCAGAAGGCCAGGTTCCTTCCTCCTATCGCCCGCGGCGAGGTCGAGTTCGCCCTTGGGTACACGGAACCCGATGCCGGCACTGACCTGGCATCCCTCCAGCTCCGCGCCGTTCGCGACGGCGACGACTACGTGATGAACGGTATCAAGCGCTTCACGAGCGCGGCCCATCGCGCTGAATACGTCTGGCTTGCTGCTCGGACGGATCCAGATGCCCCCAAGCACCGCGGCATCTCGATGTTCCTCGCCGACCTCAGGTCGCCGGGGATTACGATCAAGCCAATCTGGACACTCGGCGGTGGGCGCACAAACGAGGTGTACTGGGACAACGTGCGCATCCCCGCCACGGCCCTCGTTGGTGAGGAGAACCGGGGCTGGTACTATGCCGCGCACGCCCTCGACTTCGAGCGCATCAGCATCTTCACGGTCGCCGGGGTGCGTGCTGTGTTCGACAGCCTCCTCGCCTGGGCGAAGGAACTGGGGCCGGGGGGCCGGCGCCCCTGCAGCGAGCCATCCGTACGTGCCGCTCTGGCCGATTTCAAGGTCCAGCTCGAAGTTCTGCAGACTCTCTCATACCGAATTCTCGGAATGGTGGAGCGAGGCGACCATCCGAACTACGAGGCAAGCGTCGTCAAGATCTTCAGCACGGAGTTGATGCAACGGCTGCAGAACGCTGGCACGAAGATGCTCGGGGCATACGGCCAGCTCACCCCGCACGATCCGCGAGCGCCCGTCGGCGGGCGGATTGCACAGGGCTACCAGGCCGCGGTGATGCCTACGTTCGGCGCCGGCTCGAACGAAGTCATGCGCAACATCATCGCCACCCGCGGGTTTGGGCTCCCCCGAGGCTGACCTGTTCATCGATAACCGCGGGGAACCAATGTGCAGCGGGTTCTCGATCCTGCCATACTCCGCCCGGAACTGACGGAGGCGATTCGATGGAATTCGCGTTTACCCCGGAACAGGAAGCGTTTCGCGAGCGGGTTCGTGCGTTTATCAAGGATAACTGGACGCCTCCACCGCCGTCCGCGCGGCCCGGCGACGAGGTCACAAGCGCAGCCATGCGCGAATACGAGCAGCGTCTCGCCGGCAACGGCTGGCTGACAATGGCCTGGCCGAAAGAGTACGGCGGCCTCGCAGCGAGCCACCTGGAGCAGCTCATCTTCCGCGAGGAGAGCAGCTACGCGGGCGCTCCTGGCGGCGGCGGCCAGGGGATCAGCATGGTCGGCCCCTGCCTCATGGTCCATGGCACCGACGCGCAGAAGCGCAGATCGGAA
>JAKALX010000532.1 GCA_021823905.1 Chloroflexota bacterium
GCCGACCGGGTGTTCATGATCCGGCTCTCGCCGCGGGCGCAGCTGGGCGAGTTCTTCGGCCTCTATGGGCTCGTCGGCAAGGGCTCGCAGGTCGTCGGCCAGATCCTGTACGGGCTGATCGTGTTCCTGTTCTTCTCGTCGCTCGGCAACGGCGCCTACCAGCTGGCGGTGGCCTCGCTCGTGGTGACGATGCTGTTCGGGGTCTGGCTGATCTGGCCCGTGAGCGACCGGGTGCCGGTGGCCGGAACCTGTCATCAAGTCGACTGAGACACCCGGGCGCCGGGTTAGGCTCGCGGTACCCCCCTTGCGAAGCTTCAGGGTGACGTGCATGAACCCATCGTCCGTCCGCGAAAGCGGGTCAACTCCACACGGACAGGACTGGTCGTGGAACAGGGCACGGGTCACCGATAATATGGATAAGGTCTTGACCGAGAGTATAAGTATAGTAATGTCCGCGTAGGCACGTGATTGACTATCCGTGACGAGAAGGGGGTCTTCATGTTGGCGCGAGGGGGTCTTCGACGGGCGCGCCCTACCTGCGGGGTCGCGGTTCTTGCGGTCCTTGCCTCGGTCATCTCACTTGCGCATCCTGGGGAAGCTCTTGGGTATAACCCGAGCGGGGCGGCCAGCTATGCGGATGCGCACTGGAACGTTTGTGGCGTGCCACAGCAGTACCAGTGCATCAGCAATGATTGCACCGCCTTTGTTTCTGAGTCACTCCACAGCGGCGGCGCTTATCCGTTCGACACGAATGGCACCATCCCCAAGGGTGGTACGTCGGACGATACCCAGTGGTACATGCTCTACCAGCCCGCGACCGGGAACTACATCTGGAGCAGCTCCTTCACCTTTGCGCAGAATTTCCGCAACTATCTGCTGGGGACCTACCCCGGCGGCTGGGATCGAGGGACGAAACCTGGGACTAGCCTCGACGCCGACTCTGGCGTGGGAACCGGCGACGTCCTGTTCTACGATTGGAATCCGTCCTGGCCGGACGGCGGCAGCGAACCGTACGACCACGTCAATCTCGTGGTTGGATACGGGGTCAGCTCCGATAGCTACAACGGCGACTACATCGACGGCCACTCAAACTACCGCTATCACGTGTTCTGGACGCTTCGCACCTACAACGCGCATGTCCAGACCACCGTAATCAACGCGGTGTATGTCGACACCAGGAACTAAGGTGGTGAGGACAATGGCATTCCCTGATATACGTTCACGTGCGCGCCCCATCTCCGCAGGGTTGATTGCAGTTGCGTTGATTGCGGCGCTTGCGGGCTTGGGGGCCAAGCCAGAGGACCCAGAAGCCCCTCGGGTGCAGGAGGCGGTGCGAGGCGCCATCAACGATGCGATGGATGCTGGAACCTTCAAGGTGCCTGAGTGGACGAGCGGTCGACTCGATGCCGTGACCGTCCAGGCGATGCATGTGACGCTCGACCGGCGGCTCGAGGAGCACATGACCGGCCGGGCTCTAGCCGCCTGGCAGGCCGCCCTTCATGAGTCGATCGATCGTGACAGCGATGGCGAGCACGTAGTCGTCACGGCGGGTGGCGCCGACAAGATCGAATTCGAGGCGGTGGGGGTAGACGGTGACTCAGCTAGCGCCACAGGCCGAGTGCATGTCTGGGTGACCTGGGTGATCCTCAAGGCCGACGTTCAGGGTCCCCATAGGGCACGGCCGGCCCAGTGGGACACTTTTTCGGCATCTCTTGTGCGGAGCGACGGACGTTGGTACGTCGAGACCCTCCGGCTGGAACCCGAGACGGGCGCATAGCGAAACGCAACTGACGCGGATGCACCGAGATGAGCCACAGGCTGGGCACCGATGGCTGGACTGGCGCTGAAGCGGCGCACGCGATCTCCTCGAGTCCTGCGTCGTCCTACCGCGGATAGTAGCCTGCTCGGACCCGCTGGCCGGCGGCCATTGACAGCCCGATGCAGTACACAGCTCGGTGCAATCGTTCGTCGATGACGGCTTGCCATGTGGAGGGTCATCACGAGACAAGGTCATCCTCGTTCTCATCCATGAAGGAGCGGGCGCCACTCCTCTGGCTGGCCCAGCTGGGTCATGCCGGCGTTGCAGACGAGGATGTCGAGCCGGCCGTGAGCGGCGAGCGCTTCCGCGACAACGATCCGCTCGGCGGTAGCGAACCGAGTCAGGTCGCCGACGCGCCCGCTGGCCGGGACCGTATCGCCGACGCGCTCGCCGATACGGTCGGTCGTGGAGGCGATCGCGAGGCGTCCCCCGTCGCGGCCCAGGACCTGTGCGGTGGCGAAACCGATCCCGGCCGGCTCAGGCCCCGTAGCCGTGCGGATGTGCCTGTCGCCAGGCCCAGGCCGACCCGATCATCTCCTCGAGGTTCGATCGACGCGGCGCCCAGCCCAGGACGTCGCGGGCGCGCGCGTTGGAGGCGACCAGGATCGGAGGATCGCCCGCCCGACGCGGCCCGACCCGGTGGGGGATCGGCCGTCCGACGATCCGCTCGGCCGCCGCCAGCACCTGGCGGACGCTGAAGCCGTCGCTGGTCCCGAGGTTGAGGGCGAGCGCGTTCCCCGCACCGGGCGTGCCGCCGGACCGGGGGTCGTCGGAGGCGGTCGCCTCGAGGGCCAGCAGGTGGGCGTCGGCGAGGTCGGCGACATGGATGTAATCGCGG
>JAKALX010000533.1 GCA_021823905.1 Chloroflexota bacterium
CGCGCTGCTCGCACCTCGTTCGTCGGGCTCGGTCCGGGATCCGGCACAGTCCATCTAACCAGGATCGCGCCGAGCGCGATCCAAAAAGAAGGTGACTCGCGATCTTGCGAGGATCATCGTGCGCCGGTTTCCGGGAGGGTACATGGCGCGCTCGAAGAACGGCGAAGCGATCGGCGCACGAGGGCGTAGCCCGTCGTCGCGCCAGAAGTTGAGGCGGTTCATCCGCCAACGGGCAAAGGATGGCGACCTCGATGAGTGGCGCCGAGGACGGGCCGTCCTCGGATACATCGAGGGCCGACGTGTTATCGATCTCGCCGCCGAACTGGACGTGACGCGCGGCTCGGTGAACCGGTGGCTGCAATGGTACGAGGCGATGGGCATCGAGGGGTTGCTCACCCGGACGGCCCCCGGCCCCTCACGTAAGCTCACAGAGGCGCAACGCAGTGAGCTGACGGCACTGGTCGAGGCCGGACCGCTGGCAGCGGGATATCCGAGCGGCGTGTGGACTGGGCCGATGGTCGGGGATCTGATCGAGCAACGGTTCGGCGTGCGGTACCACAAGCACAACGTGCCTCGGCTGCTCCACGAACTCGACTTCTCCGTCCAACGACCGCGGAAGAGGTTGGCGCGCGCTGACGCTGCAGCGCAAGCGACTTGGTTCCGAAAGACGTTCCCGGCGATTAAAAAAAAGCGCTCGCTTGCCGTGGCATCGTGATGTTCGGCGACGAAGCGAGCTTCTGGCTCGACGGGAGCCTGCATCGCACCTGGGCGCGTGTCGGCGTTCAACCGCACGTCGATACCTTCGGGATGCGCAAGACCGCGCACGTGTTCGGCGCGATCTCGGTCGAGGAGCGGCCGCGCTTCCGCTACCTGTTCGCCCCCGTCTTCAATGGCGACACGTTCCTCGTATTCCTCAAGCACCTCGTCAAACGCTCGCGCCGGAAGCTGTTCCTCATCCTCGACAACGGGCCCTGCCACAATCTCAAGGAAGACGGCAAGGCGTGGCTCGGTCGCAACCGTCATCGCATCGAGCTGTTCCGGCTGCCGCCCTACTCGCCCAACTACAACCCGACTGAAGGCGCTTGGAAGGAAACCAAGAAACGCACGACACACAACCGGTTCTTCCGCACCACCGATGAGCGCGACGCCGCGCTCGTCGGCACCTTCACGGCCTTTCAGTCCACGCCCGCACTTCTGGCCGGCCACGTAGCGCGATTCATTTGATCCAGACTCCATGCGAAGCTGGTTAGTCGAGTACGCGAAGCTCAACGGCATCGACCTGGAGCGCTTGACCTTGCGGCTCTTCTCAAAGCCGCTCCCTGCTGCAGAGAGCCGCGCCCTCATCGTCACCGACCGCTTCGTCAACGGCGACTGGACCTACGTGAGCAGCAGCTGGGTGCGCATCCACGACCTGCTCCGGGTCCGGATCGATGGGCGGGCGGCGGTGCTCGTTCTCTACCAGCGCGCCGCTCCGGGCGAGCTCGTCGCGGCCCTGGGCGGGCGCTGGAACCTGGCGTTGTTCAGCGAGCAACTCACGCGCCTGGCGGACGTGCCGTTCCAGGCCCGCATTCCTCACGACGACCCGGGCCTCTGGGACGTGATCAACGCGTCGCTCGGGTTGGCGGGACAACGCGTGGCGGCGAAAGTCGGCTACGGCCACGCAGGTGGAGGCGGCCCGAGGGACCAGGAGTTCCAGGCGACCTTCGCCGTCCGCCCGGCGCCTGGCTGGCTCGCGCTGACCAGCGCGAAGCAGACGATCGACCGCTACCCCTGAACCCGGCGGTACGCCGCGCTTCTACTTCGCCCGCTCGAACACCAGCGTCTGGTCCCGCACCTCGGCGTAGGCGCGCACCGCGGCGCGGGCCTTCGGGTATTCGGCGACCCCCCAGGTGCCCTGATGATGCGCCAGCGTGCGCTTCACCATCGCCCCTTGTGGGGTCGCCCGCACCTCGACGGTTGAACGGAAACCCGCGCCCTCGAGCTGGGTGGGCGCCGGCAACTCCCGCGCCGAATAGCCGGCGGGCACCCGGACCTCGAGCGTCGAGACCCAATCGTTTTCCCCGGTAACGTAGATGTTCCGCTTGCGCTCTTGGGGCAGGAAGGTGCGCGCGAAGTCGGGCTCGAGCGCGGTCAGCGGAACGAGCAGCCGCTCGCCCACCCGCGTCGCCCCGCCCGGCACGCAGCCCGACGCGGTGCTACGCCTCGCCGGCAAGGGGCTGCCGGAGCTCGACGGCGGAGGCCGGGGCGACCTCTACCTGCACGTTCGGGTCCGCGTGCCCGAGCGCCTCTCGCGCGAGGAGCGCAAGCTGCTCGAGCGGCTGAGAGACCTCGGCCAAGGGAAACCGACGGCCCGCATCAGGGCGACTGGCGGGCCAGGCCCCGCCTCTCGGTGACCCCCTGAAGGAGGTGCGCCGTCGGGCCGGGCGTTTATTTCTCGGAAACGAACGTGCCAGGGTTGATTTCGGGAAATGAACGGCGACCGCGGCAAACGGACCAGGAAGCGCTCCGAACGGCTACGCTGGCTCGATGCTCGCGCTTCAAGCAGTCCTTGCCACGGTCCTCGCCGGTGAGCCGGTGGTCAAGCTCGACGAGGCGATGCCGGCGGCCGCCACCTACGCGAAGACGCACAGCTCGGAACCAGCGGCCATCGC
>JAKALX010000080.1 GCA_021823905.1 Chloroflexota bacterium
TCGATCGTAAACAGGCAGACAAGGCCGCCGACCCGGCGTGGCGCATAAGCTGTCTCTGGTGGTAATACTACAAATAGTCGTAGTCGCCAATGGGAGGCGGCTCGGCGAAATGTGGAGGATGGATTTGAAAGCACGAGTTGAGCTCGCAATTGGACTGGCCGTCGTGGCGCTCGGGACGCTGTTGCTCGTCTCGGCCTGCGGCAGCGACGACGGCCACGGACACGCCGGAACAGGGACGATGACGAGCAACGGCCCGGCAGGCTCGATTCAGGTCAAGCTGGTGAACTGGGCCGTCGAACCGACGGCGACCTCGGCCAAGGCGGGGACGGTCACCTTCCACGTCGTCCACGACATGCAGCACATGCACACGACGAACGAGGGCGGCAACGTCCACGACCTGCAGGTCGCGCGGAAGAACGCCGACGGCATCTTCGAGATCGTCGGACAGGTCCAGGGCCTCAAGATGGGCGACACTCGCGACCTCACCCTGGATCTCGCCCCGGGCGACTACGAGCTTCAATGCAATGCGACCGAGGAAGTGAACGGCCAGGTCGTCGCGCATTATGTAAAGGGCATGCACACACCGTTCAAGGTGCTCTAGCGCTGCTCCGGATCGCCACCCCTGGGATGCCTGGCCAGGTTCGGCGCTTCATCGTTCGATGCCGGGGCCGTCACCAAGTCTGTGATCGTTCCGCAAACTGCCGGCGGTGTCGTCGCCGCACCGGTTGGGTCTGCCTCACTGTTACGAGGCAATGTCGTAATTACGTCAGGAGAATATCTCAATGAGTCTTCGCAATCGGATCACTCGCATTACCCTCGCCGCCGCAGCCGCCGGACTGGTGGCCGTGGCGGCAGCCTGCGGGGGCGGCACGGCGTCAAACCCAACGCCACGCTCACAGGTACAGACGAAGGCAGGCGCCGCCACGCAGTCCGCCACGACCGGCGCCTCCGCCCACACTGACCATGTCGCCGAAATCGACCAGCAGAACCTCGCGTTCATGCCATCCCGGGTGGCCATCAAGGTTGGCGAGACCGTCCTCATCAAGAACAGCGAGAGCGCCATCCACACCGCCAACATCAACGGCAAGAACATCACCGGCAACATGAAGAAGGGTGCCAGCACCGCCTGGACCGCCAGCGCAGCCGGCGAATACAAGGTCAGTTGCGATTACCACCCGCAGATGAGCGCCACGATAACCGTCTCGTAGTTTCGCGGCCGCGGCGACCCCGTCGTGCATTTGCCTGCAGCGCCTCCTCCGCGAAGGCGCCTTGTGGCGTGGCTGCAATGGAACCCCATACACGTCTGACGCGGAAGCCAGTGTGAATTTCCGACGCTCCTGGTATGCGCCGCTCCTCGCTCGCTGCTCACTCAATCACAGAAACCGTGCACAACCGCAAACGCCTCCACTCCGCCCTCGGCTACCGGAGCCCCTCCACCTACGAGGCCTGTATGCTCAACCAGACCAAGACGGCTCCCGCCGCTAGCCAACCTGTCCGTCGAACCGGGGCAACCGCAATTACTGCCTCTTGGATGCTGCCCTCGTATGACATGGGTCATTGACGACCTACTTAGAGTGATGCGCGGTCATTCCCGCAAAGGGGCCGTCACTTGCGCTCTGGCTCTACAAGGCTGTTCCACAATCTTCTGCTGGTCGTCGCAGTTCTGATCATCCTTCCGGCATTGATAGATCTCTCGGCGTCCGCGGTGACCGCGGACCCGGAAATTCGTCACCGAGCAGTCATCCCCGGGCTCAGTGCTGACACTGTACCGCCAACAAGCTCGCCCGATCTTCCAACCGACGGCGGGATTCCGCCTTTCGACCCGAGTCTGCTGAATCCCGGGAACCCTGATGCCATCTCGGCCGCCGCGGCAGCAGCCGAAGAATCGCTCCAGTCGCAGTTGCTCGGACCGAACTCGTCGCAAACAGCCTCCCTGCTTCACGATTTGGATGCCGCCGCCGCAAGTGCGGCGGACAGAGCAATTGCCGAGACTAGGACTCCCGCTCCAGTACGCGCCTCGGCCAACGGGCTTGAGCAAGATCGTTCCGCACTGATGGGAACGCTCGTGGGTTCCGCCGCAACCCTAGCCTTGAGCGTCGACTTGTTCAATTCGCTGCGGCCGCAGGCCGATGGTTCCTTGCCGCCCTTCAACGAGACCAGTCAAGACAAGGGAGTTCGGGTTGACATTGCGATGCAGCCCAAGCTCTCAGGCGCTGTGCTCGACTCGAGCGTCAGCCTGACGGTGAGCGGTGCGAGGGAGGGTACATCGGGGAGCGATCGGACGAGCGGCAGGCTCAAAGTCAACTTCTGCCCGGATCCAGATGGACAGGTCAACCTCGAGCTCTGGCTCGACGGGGACACCCGAATTAGCGGACCCGGAATACGACTGGGGTCCGAGTTCAAATTTCACTCCGTGGTGACCGGCCAGGTCGATGACGAAGCGAAATTGGCAAGGGTCGACATTGACAACAACTCCGAGTTCGGATCGCAGCCTTCCACCGGCCGCAATAAGTGGATGGAATGGGAGACGCATCATACCTGGTGGCCCGGAGAGTCGAACAAGGTCGAATTTCGGGGTGGAAGGGTAGGCCGGTCGCAGATCGTCTCCGGAACCCAGGCCGAGGGCTACCTCTGGATAAAGGACGTTAGCCGTTTCGAGACAACAATGACCTTCTTCATCGAACAGATGGCACTCTCCGCTTCGGAAAAACTCTGGCAGGACGGCAGGTGCGTGGAGATCCTGGCTCCCACACCCAACAACGTCGGCCCGGATTCCACCACTCCATTTGAGGCGCGCCTGCGCCATAAGATCGAGGACGTCGAGCTGCACTACGGCATCCTGGCACGCCTTCGCGGTGAGCAGTCCGTGGCGCCGGAAGGCGTCAAAGTACCGGCCCCCGCAACCTTCACCTACACTGCTCCCTCGCACGGCCCGAGTGATGCGACGGTGGCTCTCGAGTCTCGCTCGAAACGTGGTGTTGCGAAGCTCGACGTCGTCTTCAACGTGGGGAACCAGGCGTACGCCGTCGATGGCCCGTTTGGTGACGAGGGGCACCTATCGGGCAGGATCTGCGGATTGTCTTACCCGTTCACCCTTTCGAGCAGCGGCTTTGACGGCACGTTCTACTTCGACCTCCCTGCGAACGGCCGCGGGACGTGGACCTACGAGGGAACCTGGGGCGGCGGAATCAGCTCGACCGGCTCGGGAAAGTACCACATTGTTTCGGCTCTTAAACCGGGTTCGGATGTTCTCAGTTTCCAGCTCGTCATCGAGGCGGGAGCTGCCTTCAATCAGCGAGCCCCTAAGTTCAGCTGGTCGAACACGCTCTCCAGTGATCAGGTCTACGACTTAGTTCCCATCGGCCACTGCTAGTAGGCGGAGTGCGGTGAAGCAGCGGAGCGCCAGGGGGGCGGTTCGCGCGTGGCCGCTCGAGACTGGTGGGCTTCGTCGATCGACCCTGGTGGGTGCCAGGCGGCCATCACTTGGCGAGCGAGGCGACTTTGTGCACGCAGGGCGGCCATCTAGAGTCTTGGTCGGGGCGCCGCGATTTGAACGCGGGACCTCTTGACCCCCAGTCAAGTGCGCTGCCAGGCTGCGCTACGCCCCGACCTGAGCCTGCCTCGCTCACGGGCAGCCAACCCAATGTACGGATCGCCGCTCCGGCAGTCAAAGCGCGGATCCCGTCAGACCTCGAGCTCTATCCCCACCGGGCAGTGGTCCGAGCTCATGTACTCGGACTGGATGAACGATCGCTTCACCCGTGGCATGAGCGCTTCGTCGACGAAGACATAGTCGATGCGCCAGCCGACGTTACGGGCCCGGCGATCCCGCCATGCATCCCAATAGGAGTAGACGTCACGCAGGTCGGGGTGCTGGCGCCGGAACGTGTCGGCGTAGCCGTGCTCGGCGATCCGGTCGAGCCAGGCGCGCTCCTCGGGGAGGAAACCGGTGCCTTTCAACGCCTCCTGTGGCCGCGCCACATCCATCTCGGTGTGCGCCACGTTGAAGTCGCCCATGAAAACGACGTGGCGTCCGGCGGCGACGAGACGATCGACCATGTCGAGAAATGACGCGTAGAAGCGGAGCTTGTAGTCCATCCGCTCCACGCCACGGCCCGCGTTCGGGAAGTACGAGGTCACCACCGTGAGGTCGCCATAGTCAGCCTGGATGACGCGGCCCTCGACGTCGAAGTCGGGATCGCCCAGACCGATCCGAACCGCGTCGGGCTTCGGACGAGAAAGAAGCAGGGCGCCGCTGTAGCCCGCGCGTTCCGCGGGGTGCCAGTGACATTCGTAGCCCAACGCCGTCCAGCAGTCCTCGGCCTGACCGGGCGCCGCCTTCACTTCCTGGAGCCCCACCACGTCCGGCTTGACCTCCATCAGCCAGCGCTGGAACTCACCTGATTTCAGGCTGGCGCGCAAGCCGTTGACGTTCCACGAGCAGATCGTGAGTGTGGCCATCGAGCTAGACGAAGATCCGTGTGAAGACGACCGCCGCCGTGCCAACCGCCGCAACCAGGAGGTACTCCGCCGTCGTGCTCCATTCGAGGTCGTGGTCGAGCAAGTGGTGCACGAGGCCGGTCGCCAGGTAGAAGCCGATGATGAGCAGCGCGCCCGCGAGCAGCCCGTCGAGCGCGAAGAAGTAGAGGACCAGCCGCAGCTCGGCGATCGACACGCCTATCGCCAGGCCAACGAGCAGCGAGTTCGGCCCCGTGAGGTGCGTCTCGCGCAACAGCTCCAGCGAGAGCGTCATGCTGATCATGCCGGCGAAGAACGCCGCGAGCGGCAGGTCGACGCCGCGGCTGAAAATCACCGTGTAGAGCGCGAACGCCGCGAGGTACGTCGCGACCGCCAGCATGAGGCGCATCGGCCCGTACATACGCGAGCCGAAGTCGACCGTCTGGTATTCACCGTACGCAACAATGGCAACCGCGAAGGCGCCGGCAAGCGCCGAACCGGCCCGTGCGTAGCCGCCGAGGGCGTCGTCGATGAAGAGGCCGGCGCCCATGACGGTCAACGCCGGCAGGAACAGGTACACGACCGAAGCGAGCCAGCTCGGCTCCGTCCAACGCGCGTGCGAGCGCACCATGCCGTCGGTGGCGAGCGCAGCGAGGGCGGCGGTCAGCCAGATAATCCAGGGTTGCTGCGGCCGCAGATCGAGGTAGGCTCCGAGGCCGATCGCGGCGATCGCGGCGAGCAAGGCAACCCGCGGGACGATGCCTGCAACCGCCGGTTGGGGACGAACGTCTGTGGCCAGCGCCTACTCTCCTGCCAGCGTCGGCTCTTCGAGCCCGTAGATCTCCGCCGCGTTGCGCCACCAGAGCCGCTCGCGTTCGTCCTCGCTCAGGCCCAGGAGGTCGAACATCGCCTCGAAGCGGTCGACGTGCGCCCGGATTTCGTCCATGCCGCAGTCGCTGCCGAAGACGAGCTTTTCGATGCCGATCTCCGTGCCGATGAGCTTCCGCTCCAGCGCGTGGCGCTCGATGGTTTCGCCGCCGCTCATGTCGAAGTAGACGTTGTGCCGCCAGCGGGCGACCGAGGCGGCGAAATCGTAGTTGCCCTGGTTCCCCAGGTGCGCGCCGATGATGCGGAGCCGGGGAAAGCGGTTGGCGATCGTGTCCAGATGAAGCGGGCTCATGCGGCTCGCCGACACGTTCCGAGGCCCCACCCGGTCGGTCATCGCCAGCATCCGCTGGTACGCCTGCGCGGCAGCGGCATCGCGCCGTGGATGTGTGATCGAATAATCCAGCCCCCCGCCGATCACGCCCATGTGGAAGAGGATCGGCATCGCCAGGTCCTGGGCCTTCGCGTAGGCGCCCAGGTAGTCCGGGCAGTCGTAATCACGGGCAACGCCGATGAGTTTCAGCCCGCGATAACCCATGCCGTAAAGCTGCTCGACGCCGTCTCCGTCAACTACTTCCGGATCGATGACCGCCACGGGGATGAACAGATCGCGGTAGTTCTGGAGAACCTCCATCCCGCGCTCGTACGACGGCCCGAAGCGTCCGCCCGTGAGCATGCAGGCCTTTGTTATCCCCGCCGCGGCGGCGACCTGCGCCAGCCGGTCAACCATCGGCGCCGCGTCTTCCTCGGGGTGCTCCCAGTTTCGCGGGTAGTGAATATGGACGTCGAAAATCTTCATGAAAGGTGAGACTCACCGGCTGGGATGTCGACCCGAGTGTAGCATCCTCCTCGGGTGCGGCCACACAGCGTTCGCGCCCCTCGCCGGAAACTGCGGTAGGCTCGAAGGAATGCGTTCCCGCCCGTTCATCGCTCTCTACATCGCCGTCTTCGCGGCGACGATGGGAATCTCGATGGTCAGTCCGCTGCTCCCTGTCTACGCCAAAGAGCTTGGCGCGAGCGGCGTGTGGCTGGGCCTGACGTTCTCGATCTTCGCGGTGTTCCAGGCGATCTTCGGGCCGTTCGCCGGCCGCCTCTCCGATCGTTATGGAAGAAAGCCGTTCATCATCGCCGGCCTTCTGATCTACATCACGGCCGCGCTCGGTTACCTCACGGCCCAGAGCTTCTACCAGGTGATCGCGTTCCGCGCATTCAGCGGCCTTGGCACCAGCCTGGTCTTCTCGGTGGCGCGCGCATACGTGGGCGACATGACACCGCGCGGCCAGGAGGGACGCTGGCTCGGCGTGTTCGCCACCGCCGACATCGTCGGTTTCGGAACCGGGCCACTCGTCGCGGGTCTCTTCCGCGAGCTCGTCGGCTTCAAGAGCGTGTTCGTGGCCATGGCATCGCTGCTTGCGTTCTCGGCGTTCATCCTGCTCATCTGGCTGCCGCGCCATAGCCCGGCGGAGCAGGAGCTGCGGGCGCATCCTGGCCGCCAGCGGGAAAAGGCGATCGGGTTCGGCCAGGCGCTCCGCGACCGGCTCGTCTCGGCGGTGACGGCGAACCAGGGACTGATCTCCGTGTCGGCGGGGGCGTCCATGAGCTTCCTGGCGCTGCGGCTCGAGGACGGCCTTGGCGCCACGCCAATCTTCATCGGGCTCGCCTTCGCAACACAGGATCTGACGGGCGGATTGGCTCAGCCGCTCCTCGGACGCCTCGCCGACCGCTACGATCGGCGAGTGCTCGTTGCCGCCGGTCTCGGCTGGAACGCCGTCATGCTCGCGCTCCTGGGGTACGTCCCCAACTACGAATTGGCGGTGCTCCTGCTGTTCCTCATGGGCCTTGGAAACGGCATGTCCCAGGTCGCGTCGGGAGCGCTGCAGGTGGTCGCGGGGCGTCGCGCGGGCATGGGCACGGTTCTCGGGCTTGGATCGGCGTCGAACGGCGCGGGAATCGTCATCGGCTCCGTCGCCGGAGGAGTCCTGGTCGACCAGTTCGGGCTGGGCGCTGCGTTTGCCTTTGGCGGCGCGCTGATGGCCGCCGGCGTGCCCATCTTCCTTGCCCTCACGAAGGGTGTCGCCACGCGCGAGCCGGCACACCTCACCGTCTCGGCCATCCCGGCCGACGCGGCCGCGGGTGGCCGGTGACGACTCTGGAAGAGCCTGCCTCGCCGCCAACATAGAATGCCGTTGTGAATCCCGACGAGTCCTTCCCGCTGTTTGCGGACGTTGCCGTGAACACCGGCCAGCCCGGCCGCATCGCGTTTTCGTACGGCATTCCGGAGGGCATGAGCGTTGCCGCGGGCCAGGCTGTCTTTGTGCCGTTCGGTCCCCGCGTGCTCCAGGGAATCGTCCTGGCAGTGTCGGCCGAGCCGCCGCCGATCGAGCACGTGCGCGCGATAGACGCCATCGCCGACCTGCATCCGGTCCTGGACGACGTTCACATCAATCTCGCCCGCTGGCTCAGCGACACCTACCTTGCCTCGCTCTGGGAGAGCGTGGCCGTTTGCCTTCCGAGTGGCTATGGCCAGAAGTCCGTGACGATGGTCTCGCCCGTGGACATCCCGGCGCTCCTGCCGGTATACCCGAGGGACCAGGAGATCCTCCAGTTCATCGCCGCGCATGGCCGGTCGACGCTTGATGCGCTCCGGGAGGCGGTTCCCGGAATCACGTTGCCTCGCCTCAAGCGGCTCCAGGAGGCCGGTCACCTGACCGTTGCGCAGGGACTGGCCCGCCCGCCGGGCCATCCAAAGGTTGAGCGCCGCGTTGCGCTGGTAAAACCGCCGGCGGAGGCGCTGGAGTTCGCGGCGGAGCTCCGCCAGAAGGGCGCGGCGTCCGTCGAGGCGCGCCTCCTCGAGCGGCTCGCCGCGGGCGATATCTCGCTCACCGAGGCGCACCAGCTCGGCTCCACGGCGCCCCATCTTCGCCGCCTGCAGGCGAACGGCTGGTTGCGCGAATTCGAAGTGCGCGTCGAGCGCGATCCGCTCGAAGGCTACCGGTTCGAAGCGCGGCCGCCGCTCGTCCTGAGCGACGACCAGCAGCAGGCTGCCGACGCCATCTGGGCCGGCCAGGGGCGAACGCACCTCCTCCACGGCGTCACGGGCTCCGGGAAGACGGAGGTGTATCTCGACCTCGCCCGGCGGACGCTCGAAGCCGGCAAGAGCGTCATCCTTCTCGTCCCCGAAATCGCGCTCACGCCCCAGGCGATCCGCCGCTACGGCGAGCGATTCGGCGACACGCTGACGGTCCTCCACTCCCAACTGGGCGTGGGCGAGCTCTACGACCAGTGGTATCGCATCCAGCGCGGCGAGGCGCGCGTGATCCTCGGCTCCCGCAGCGCCGTGTTCGCGCCGGCTCAGAACCTCGGCCTGGTGGTGCTCGACGAAGAGCACGAGTGGTCGTACAAGCAGCCCGACCACCAGCCTCGCTACCACGCCCGCGATGTTGCTGAACGGCTGGGCGAGCTGACCGGCGCGACCGTTGTTCTCGGCAGCGCCACCCCGGACGTCGTTACCTACCATCGGGCGGCGACCGGCGCGATCGGCCTGCACGAGCTCCGCGACCGCCTCTCGCCGGCCGGCGACGGCTCGACGCGCGCGGGACAGCTGCCGCAAGTGACCGTCGTCGACATGCGCGACGAGCTCAAGTCCGGCAACCGCAGCGTTTTCAGTCTTCCGCTGCGGCGCGCCGTCCTCCGCGCGCTCGAGGAAGGCGAGCAGTCGATCCTGTTCGTGAACCGTCGCGGCAGTGCGCGCTTCATGCTCTGCCGCGACTGCGGCTACCTGCCACTCTGCTCGTCGTGCCAGGTGGCGATGAGCCTCGACCTGCACGAGCAGATTCACGCAAAGCTCGTCTGCCATCATTGCGGGCGTTCGAAGCGGCTCGAAGACCGCTGTCCGAAGTGCGACAGTGGCCGCTACCGGCCGTTCGGCGTGGGCACACAGAAGATCGAGCAGGAGGCGAGGGCCCAGTTCCCGGGCGCTCGGGTCGCCCGCTGGGACAGCGACGTCTCGAGCCAGAAGGGCAGTCACCAACGCATGGTCCAGGCGCTCGAAGCCCGGGAGATCGACATCCTCGTCGGCACGCAGATGCTCGCCAAGGGCCTCGATCTGCCGGAGATGACCGTCGTCGGCGTCGTCGACGCGGACGTCGGCCTCAGCCTCCCCGACTACCACGCGCATGAGCGCGCGTTCCAGATCCTCTCGCAGGTCGCCGGCCGGGCGGGCCGCCGCGACAAGCCTGGCTACGTCTACATTCAGACCTACGACCCCGATGCGGCGCCGATCCAGTGCGCTGCCGAGCACGACTACCGCGGCTTCTACGAAATTGAGATCGCGCACCGGCGGCGCGCCGGCTACCCGCCGTTCAGCCGCCTGGTCCGCCTGCTCTATCGCCATCTGAGCCAGGACCACGCCCTGGAGGAAGCCTCGCGCGTCGCCGCCGAGCTTCGCCTCGCCCGCGACACCGCCGGTCGCGGCGACCCGGACGTGCTCGGGCCCATGCCGGCCTACGTCGCCCGCGTCCACGGCGAGTTTCGCTACCAGCTCATCCTTCGCGGCCGCGATCCGGCGGCGCTGGTCGCTGGAGCGCGCCTCGGCGACCGATGGCTGGTCGACGTCGATCCCGCAAACCTCACCTGAACGGTGCCCGGCGGCCCATCGTTGTTTTGCCTGACCGGGGGCTCTGGTATCCTCTCCGCGAGTGGCCGCGAATTCCAGGTGGCAGCTCGGGGGAGGCGTTCGAAACCGATGGACCAGGAGATCAAGCCCTGGCGGCGTCTGGCCCTGATCTTCCCCGGACAGGGCTCGCAACATGTCGGCATGGGCGAGGCGCTCGCGCGTGCCTCGAAAGCTGCGCGCGACGTCTTCAGGCGGGCCGACGAAGTCCTTGAGATGCACCTCTCGAAGCTGTGCTTCGAAGGGCCCGAAGACGAGCTCGAAGCAACCATCAACCAGCAGCCGGCCACGTTCGTCACCTCCATCGCCTGGTTGAGCGCCCTCCGTGAGCGCTGGGCCGCGCTCGACCGCAAAATCGAACCGTATATGTTCGCCGGCCATTCAATGGGCGAATACACCGCCGCCGTCGCGGCCGGGTCGATCACGTTCGAGGAGGGCCTCCTGGCCGTCCGCCAGCGCGGCGTGCTGATGGACGAGGCCGGGCGCGAGTTCCCCGGCGGCATGGCTTCGATCCTCGGCCTCTCGGAGGAGAAGGTCGCGGAGATCTGTGAAGAAGCCGCTCGCGAAGGCGACGGCTATGTTGGCCTCGCCACGGCCAACTGCGAGGGCCAGAACGTCATCTCCGGCGCGCTCCGGCCGCTCCAGATCGCGATGGATCTGGCCGACAAGGCCCGCGCCCGCAAGGTCGTCCGGCTGCCTATCACCATCGCCTCTCACTCCCCTCTGATGGCGAAGGCGAACGAGCAGATGAACCGCCTCCTGCAGAAATTGCCAATGCGCGATCCGGCCCATCCGATCGTCGGCAACATCAACGCCGACATCCTGGAAACACAGCCAGAACTCTACGGCGAGCTCAGCCAGCAGCTTGTCGCCGGCGTCCGCTGGGCAAAGTCAGTCGACGAGATGAAGGCCAGCGGGATCGACCTCTTCATCGAAACCGGCCCCAGCAACGTCCTCACCCGCGTCGTGCGCCGGATCGACTACGAGATCAACAGCCTCAGCGTCAGCGACGAGTATGAGGGCCTCCTGGGCGAGCGCTTCGCGCTGGTCGAGGCGGCGGCGACGTGAGCGGACGCGTCGTTGTGACGGGCGTTGGCGCGGTCACGGCCGTGGGCCACACGGCCGAAGAGACTTGGCAGGCAATGATCGACGGGCGCAGCGGCATCGGCCCGATCACCCTCTTCGACCCCGAGCCGTACCCCGTTCGGATCCAGGCAGAGGTGAAAGGCTTCGAACTGGGGGACCGCGCGGACGCAAAGCAGCAGCGCTACATGAACCGGGGCGTGACGTTCGGGGTGGGCGCCGCACTCGAGGCGCTCGCCGACAGCCGGCTTGAGATCACCGAGGACAATGCGGACGAGATCGGTGTTATGTTCAGCTCCGGTGGCGGCGGCACCGACCTTCGCCCGGCGCTGGCCCTGCTGGCGCACCTGCGGCCCCGGCCCGACGTGGCGGTGGTCATCACCGACGGGCACACCCCGTGGCCACCGCGCCCGCCCCGGGGGG
>JAKALX010000534.1 GCA_021823905.1 Chloroflexota bacterium
GTTGACGATCAGTTGCACCGGGATCGGGATGGAGATCTGAGGCGCCACGCCCTTGATCCCGGGGATGCCAGCGGCGGCGAGCGCATTCGAGTCCTCGAGGGTCAGCGTTTGGGCCGAGCCCTGGGCGCCGCGCGCGCCACCGGTCTGGGCGCCACCCTGTGCCGCCGGCTTGATGAAGATGAGGTCGGTGCCGAGGCCGCGAATCTGATCCTGGACGCCCTTCTGGGCGCCCTGGCCAACGGCGATGAGGACAATCACCGAGCCAACGCCGATGACCATGCCCAGCGTCGTGAGGATGCTGCGGAGGCCATTCGCGCCGATGGCCCGAAGGGCGACCCGGAGGGCGTCGAGCGGGCTCATGCGGGTAGGGCCACCTTCGCGGTGTCCTCGACAATATGGCCGTCTCGCATTCGCACTCTGCGGTCGGCATAAGCGGCGACGTCTGGCTCGTGGGTGACGAGGATCACCGTGATGCCGCGCTCGCGGACGAGGCTCGTGAAGATCTCCATCACCTCGGTGCTGGTCTGCGAGTCGAGCGCGCCCGTCGGCTCGTCGGCGAGGATGACCCGCGGGTTGACGACCAGAGCGCGCGCGAGCGCGACGCGTTGCTGCTGGCCGCCGGAGAGCTGCGTGGGCTTGTGGTGCATGCGGTCGGCGAGGCCGACGCGGGCAAGGGCTTCCTTCGCAAGCCGGCGGCGGTTCCGGCCGTGGCGATAGACCATGGGCAACTCGACCTGCTCGATGGCGGACATGCGGGGGAGGAGATTGAAGGACTGGAAGACGAACCCGAACTCGCCGGCGCGAAGCTTCGTGACGAGATCGTCCGACATCCGGCCGACGTCGTGGCCCTCGAAGAGGTAGCGGCCAGAAGTCGGGCGGTCGAGGCAGCCGATGACATTCATCATCGTGCTCTTGCCGGAGCCAGAAGCGCCCATGATGGCGACGTATTCGCCGCGGCCGATCTCGATGTCGACGCCGTCCAGGGCGTGGACGACCGAATCACCAAGGTGGTAGAGCTTGGTGACGCTCTCGAACCGTATCACCGGACGCCGCCTGGAGCGTTACCGCCACCAATGAAGACGGGACCGCCGAAGCCACCGCCCGCGGCAGTGGTCCGGGAAGCGGTGGCGCCTGCGGCCGCGCCGGTGAGAACCTTGTCGCCCTCCGCCAGGCCCGTGAGGATGGCCGTGTTCGTGTTGTCGGCGGCGCCGACGGTGATCGTGCGCTGCTCGGTCGTCCCGTCGGGCTTGAGCAGGAGCACATAGTTGGTGCGGCCCTGGCGCTTGATGGCGGCCGTCGGGAGCAGGAGAGCGTTCTCGAGGACGTTGGTGACAACGGTCACGTTGGCGGTCATTCCACCTGAAGGCAGGACCGTCGGGTTGGCGAAGCCGCCGAACCCTCCGGCGCCGCCCGTGCGACCGGCGGTCGGAGTCCGGCTCGGATTCGGAGTGCGGCTGGCGTTGGGGGAGCGGCTCGCACCTGGCCCGCCCTGACCGGCAAACCCACCGCGGGCGCCACCGCCAAGAAGTGAGCCGAGCGCCGACTGCAACTTCTGAAGATCGGCGGCGTTCGCCTGGAGGTCGGGGCCCCGCAAGATCTGCGTCTGCACGGCGTAGGTGACCACGCCCTGCGTGACCGTCGGGACCGTGCTCACGCCGCTGACTTTGATGATGAAGGTCTCGCCGGGAAGCGCATCGAAAGTCGCGATGCCATACTCGCCCGCCTTGACGTTCGGCAGGTCCGTCTCGGAGACCGAGAGGTCGATGCGGACGCCGTTCGTGTTGGTGAGCGTGATCGTCGACGCTGAACTCGCCTGGTCCCCGACATTCATGGCGACGGCGCCGATCGTGCCGTCATAGGGCGCCGTCAGGACCAGCGCGGCAAGGTTGTCCTGTGCGACCTGGACGGCATTTTGCGCCTGAAGGATCGACTGCTGCTGGAGCGCGATGTCGGTGGCGAGCGGCCCGGCCTGGAGCGTCGCGAGCTTCGCGTTCGCCGTCGCAAGGCCGGCATTTGCGGCGTCGACCGCGCCCTTCAACTGGGCCATGGTGTCGGCGGTCGGCGGCGTGTACAGCGCGGTGAGCTTCGCGTTTGCCGAATCGAGGTTCTTCTGCGCCGTCGAGACACCGGTCTTGGCGTTCGCATATGACGTGTTCGCCTGCAACAGACCGGAGGCCGCCGAGATAATGGCGGTGATCTGGGCCGTCGTGCCGGTCGGGTTCTTGAGCTCCTGGTTAAGGTCGGCAACGTGCGCGTCGGTCAGCGGGATGTCATAGGTGCCACAGACGCTGGCCTGGCCGCTGCCGACGCTGCAGTAGTTGCGCTGAGCGCTGACCAGCGCCGTCCAGGCGGAATCGACCTGGTTCTGGGCCGTCTGCAAGCCGTTCTGGGCCTGTGCCACCGCGGCGTTGGCGGCGGTCACGTCGGTGTCGAGGGGCGGCCCGACCGCCTTGTCATACGCGGCCTGCGCGGCCTGGACCTGGTTCTGCGCGGAGATGATGGACTGCTGCGCCGCCGCAAGCGTGTCGGCCGTGGGGGGCGCAACCAATGCCTGGTAGCGGAGTTGCGCGACGGTGAGGTTCGACTGGGCGTTCGCGAGGGCACGCTTCGCGTTCGTGTCGTCGAGCCGCGCGAGCTCCTGGCCC
>JAKALX010000081.1 GCA_021823905.1 Chloroflexota bacterium
CGTTCGCGCCGATCGAGGACAGCATGCGATTCGTCGATTCGACCGGCTTGCGGCCCGCGTTGGCGAGCAGGAAGCAGCCCGTGCCGTAGGTGTTCTTGGCGACGCCAGGCACGATCCCGGCCTGGCCGAAGAGCGCTGCCTGCTGGTCACCGGCGATGCCGCAGATCGGAATCGCGGCGCCGAGCACCTCGTTGTCGGTGACGCCAAAGTGCGATTGCGAAGGCTGGGCGACCGGCAGCATCGCGCGCGGGATCGCCAGGATGCCGAGCAGCGTCTCGTCCCAGCGGCCGCGCATGATGTTGAAAAGCAGCGTCCGGCTGGCGTTCGTGTAGTCGGTGACGTGACGGCGGCCACCGGTGAGCTTCCAGACAAGCCAGGAGTCGATCGTCCCGGCGGCGAGCTGGCCGGCTTCGGCGCGGCGGCGGAGAGCGTCGTCGTGCTGCAGCAGCCAGGCGAGCTTGGTGCCGGAGAAGTAGGGATCGAGCGTGAGGCCGGTGAGTGTAGTGAACGTCTCTTCGTGCCCGTTCGCGCGTAGATCGTCGCACATCGCGGCCGTGCGGCGATCCTGCCAGACGATCGCGTTGTGGACCGGCTCGCCCGTGGCCCGGTCCCAGACGACGACGGTCTCGCGCTGGTTGGCGATGCCGACGGCGGCGAGCTCGTGCGGCTCGATGCCTGCGCCGGCCAGCGCCGAGCCAATCGCCGAGACGGTCGAGTCCCAGATCTCCGACGGGTCGTGCTCGACCCAGCCCGGCTGGGGGAAGTGCTGCGTGAAATCCTGCTGGCCGGTCGCGAGGACATTGCCGGCGGAATCGACGACCATGGCGCGCGAGCTCGTCGTGCCCTGGTCGATGGCGAGGACGTAGGGGCGTGGCATAGGGCGAAGTATAGGCCCCGGACCTTATCGGTCGCGCGCCTGCCCCTCGAGCCGCTCGAGCCGTTCGCGCAGGCGGCCGTTCTCCTCGCGCAGGTTCTCGAATTCGTCGCGCAATTTCGTGACTTCCTCCTCGGTCCCGGCCCCCTTGCGAAGAATTGCCGCATTCTCCCGCGCGATGCGAACGGCCCGGCCGTCAAGCTCGCGGGCGGCCATCTCCTCCAGCGCTCCGGCCTGGGTGTCGTCGCGGAGGGTTTTCAGGGCGTTGGCCGCGGCGATGCGGACGCGGAAGTCGGGATCGCGCAGGAATTCGGCGACCTGCTCGCCGGTGCGGCGCTTGCGCTCCGGGAAGAACTGCCCGAGCCGGCCGAGCGCGGCGACCGCGGTCTGGCGCGACTGGGCGAAGGCGCCATACCGGGCGCACTCGGCGATGAGCTCGAACCCGCGCTCGTCGCGCAATTCAACCAGCCCGTCCAGGCAGCCCGTGCGGACGACCTGGCGGAACGACGGGCGGTTGAGGTTCGCCTTGATGGCGTCCAGCGAACCGGCGCAGCGAAGCTTGCCGAGGCTGCGGTTCGCCTCGGATTCAACGAACCATGACTGATCGCGTTTGGAGAGCGGAACGAGCGCCTGGAAGACGACGCCGTCGCCCCGGAACTCGCCGAGCGCGGAGACCACGCCGCGCCGCGCCTTGTGGTTGCGAACCTTCAGGCACCGGAGGAGGGCGTCACGCGCGGCAGTCGTGCGGATCGAGCCGAGGGCCTTCGCGGCTGCCGCCTGGACGCCCCAGAAACGATCGTTCATCACCGCCTGTTCAAGGGCCGCCACCGCTTCCGGGCCGCCTTTCTTCCCGAGCGAGGCCGCCGCGGCCGCACGCCCAACCACGTCGTCGTCCGTGGCGAGCTGGTAGCGCAGCTCGGCGGGCGATTTCTCGAAGTCGAGCTCTTTGAGCACCTGGTTGTACGGATCGAAGCGGCAAAGGTCCGGCTTCGCCGCAAGGGGAAAGACGAAGGTGTGTTCGGGCTCCAGGATCTCGACGCGGAAGGCGATTGGTTTCGTGCGGCCCTTGCGGAAGTCGACGGTTACGGGGACACGGAAGATTGGCGTGCCGTCGTCGCTCTTCTGCGTCTGCTTGACGGTGACCGTCGCGAGCTTCGCCGCTTCGTCCCAGCTCCAGCTCACCTGGAAGACCGGATGACCCGGCCGGAAGACCCACTGATCGAAGAACCACTCCAGGTTTCGGCCCGTCTCGGCGTCGATTGCGTCGATCAGGTTCTGGGTGATGACGCTTCGTTCCTGGTTGTCGCGGCAGTAGCGCTGAATGGCGCGGAAGAACTGATCGTCGCCGAGGACGCCCCGGAGCATGTGGAGGACCACGGAGCCCTTCTCGTACAGGTGGCGATCGAAGATGTCGATCGGCTCGTGGTAGACGTTGGTGACGATTGGCCGGCGGTAGCGCTCCTCTTTGTAGAGGCTCGTGTTCTCGACGATCTCCTGGCGGTATTCGTCGGGGCCAAGGTGGCGCTCGGTCCAGAGGCATTCCATGTAGGTGGCGAAGCTCTCGTTGAGCCAGCCATGCGACCAGTCACGGCAGGTTAGGAGGTCGCCCCACCACATGTGGGCGAGCTCGTGGGACACGAGGCCGTCGCTGGTGAAGTCCCGCGCGGCCTTCGTGTCGACGAGGATGTTCTCGGTCATCGTCGTGGCGCTGGTGTTCTCCATCCCGCCAAACACGAAGTCGCGAACGACGATCTGGCTGTACTTCGCCCAGGGGTACTTCACGCCGGTGATCTGCTCGAACAGGGCGATCATCTCTGGCGTGCGGGCGAAGGTTCGCCTTCCGTCTTCGAGATCGCGCTCCTCGACGTAGTAGTCGACTGTGAGATCGGGGCGGCCGGCGTCGATCCGGGCGAACTCGCCCGCCGCGAGCGTGATCAGATAGGTGGCGTGCGGCCGGTCCTGGTGCCAGTGGAAGGTGCGGGTGCCGTCGCGATTCTTCTTGTCCTGGAGGAGGCGGCCGTTGGAGAGGGCGAGCCAGTTGCCCGGGACGGTGGCGATCATCTCCGTCGTCTGCTTCTGGTTCGGGTAGTCGTAGCAGGGGATCCAGTAGCGCGTGTCCTCGTCCTGGCACTGCGACCAGACCTGGAGCGGCTTGTCCGGGTAGCCCTCGTCCGGAGCGATGAAATAGAGCCCGAGGCGCGGCGTGGCGCGATAGCTGATGGCGATCTGCGTCTCTTCGCCACGGTTCAGTTCACCGGGAAGATGCACGCGGAGTTTCTCTCCGTCGTAATCCCACTTCGCAGGGGTTTTCCCGGCGACGACGGACTCGATCTGCATTTCGATCGCGTCGAACTCGCACCACGCAACGCCGTCGTTGATGGCGCGGACCGTGTGGGTTGCGGCGCCGCTGACGCTCTTCGCGGGGACGTCCAGCGTTACCTGGATCTTGATGTGGCGGACGTCGACGTTCCGGTCACGCGGCCACATTGCCCGGTCACCGGGAAGGGCATGGGGAGGAGTCGCCGGCTCGCGAAGCCCTTCGAATGACTCGAGTGCAAACATAACGAACCTCGCGAGCAAAGGCGCCCGGTCGGATCGTATTCAGGCCTTCGCGTACGGGCGAAAGTCGAAACCGGACACGGGGGAAACAGAGACCACGGAGCACGTCGGAAACAGGCGTTTCCGTCCGACGGCTTCACAGCACCGCGGGCCGGCGCGTCCCTGAGATCTCAGTGCTCTCTGTGTCCTCGCTGCGTCCCTCAGGTTGCGTTCGCCAGCAGCCAGGCGAGGATATCGGCGCCATGGGTGTCGGTCTTCACCTTCGCATAGACCTTCGCAATCCGGCCGGCAGGGTCGACGATGAAGGTCGAGCGGATGACACCCTCGTATTCGCGGCCGTAGTTCTTCTTCATCCCGTAGGCGCCGTAGGCGCGCGCGACGGCGTGGTCTTCGTCGACGAGCAACGGGAATGGGAGCTGGTACTTTTCGGCGAACTTCTGGTGCGACGCGGTGCTGTCCCCGCTCACGCCGAGGACGGCGGCGTCGGCCGCCTGGATGGCTCCGTGGTTGTCACGGAAACCGCAGGCTTCCTTCGTGCAGCCGGGCGTGTCGTCTTTCGGATAGAAGTAGAGGACGACCCAGCGGCCGTGATAGTCGGGCAGGCGATGGACCTTCCCAGCCTGGTCCTTGAGCTCAAACGGTGGCGCTGGGTCACCGGCCGATGGCATCGTCACGGTAGTCTCCCTCGGGAATTGCCTCCTACTCTATCGAATCAGCGCGGCCATTTGATGCGTTGGGCCGATTCACGCAGAATGACCGCACCGAGCGGCAACAGGCGGCCGTGGGCCGCCAGCAGGAGGGAAACGTTGGAATTTGTTTTTGGCGAGAAGGAAGAGAAGCTGCGGGCGGAGGTTCGCTCGTTCCTGGTGTCCTATCTGAAAGGCCGCGAGGAAGGTGGCGCCGGGCTCGGGTCGCGGACCGAAGACGACTTCGAGTTCGCGAAGGGGTTCAACACGGAGCTGGGCAAGCGCGGCTGGATCGCACCGGCGTGGCCAAAGGAGTACGGCGGCCTCGGCGCTTCCATCTACGAGCAGATGGTGTTCAACGAGGAGTTCGGCTACTACGGCGCGCCGGATACGGGCACGCGCGGCTTCGGCGTCGGCATGATCGGCCCAACCATCATCATCCACGGCAACGAGGAGCAGAAGAAGCGCTATCTCCCGCGCATCACCAGCGGCGAGGACATCTGGTGCCAGGGCTATAGCGAGCCGGGCGCCGGCTCCGACCTTGCGAGCCTCACCACGCGCGCGCAGCGCGACGGCGACGAGTACGTGATCAACGGCCAGAAGATCTGGACCTCGGGCGGTCACCGCGCGAACCAGATGTTCTGCCTGGTGCGCACCGACCCGGACGCGCCGAAGCATCGGGGCATCAGCTTCCTCCTCATCGACGACATCAAGAACACGCCGGGCCTTAGCATCCGGCCGCTGATCAACATGGCGAACCGCCATCACTTCAACGAGACGTTCTTCGAGGACGTGCGCGTGCCCGCCCGGAATCTTCTCGGCGAGGAGAACCGGGGCTGGTACGTCGGCATGACGCTGCTCGACTTTGAGCGCTCCGGGATCGGGGGGACGGCGTCTCAGAAGCGCACCCTCGAGAAGCTGACGCAAACGCTCAAAGACGGCCCGGCCTGGAAGCGCGAGAAGTACCGCACGAAGCTCGCGGATTTTGTCGTCTCGAACAACGTCGGCCGCTTCCTTGGCTACCGCATCGGCTATATGCAGGCCAGCGGGATGGTGCCGAACTACGAGGCTTCGGTGGTGAAGATCTACCAGTCCGAGCTCGGGCAGCGGATCTACAACTTCGGCGTGAACATGCTCGGTCTGGCCGGCCAGTTCGTGCCAGAGGAGCCGATGGCCCCGCTCGGCGGCGACATGCCGGAGTCGTACATCACCGCGGTCCCGTCGAGCATCTATTCCGGGTCGAACGAAATCCAGCGAAACATCATCGCCACGCGCGGACTCGGCCTGCCGCGCGGGTAGACGACGGTTCGCCGGCCGGGACTCAGAACTGCCCCTCGCCTGCCCTGGCGAGGGGCGACGTTCGCTGGGGTCGAATCCGGGCCGATTGCCGGCCGCGTGGCTCCGTCGCTGGGCGTCTTGTCATTGAGAGCGATAGAAGTTCGCCCGAATATCGCGACAATTCGGTCGCGCGGCGAGGCCGGTGCAACGGCGAACGTGGCGCTCGGGGTCGATTTCCGCGCGATTCTGGAAATTTGGGCCACCGGACGTGCGCTGTTTGGGCCGAGCTATCGGCTGCGCTGATGCCTCCGGCTTCGCCCATCAGGAGAGACACAGTCAGTGCGTGCTCAGATGCGCCGGACATAGAGGCGACATATATGTACAGACTAGAGAAGCATAGGCTTGACTGATATGTGACTCGCAGTGCAGATTGATCCTGTACGAGCCCTCGTACAGGAGTGTTCTCGATGCGAACCGGTCAGCGCGAGGATCGCGGCACGGCGGCCGTGGCGGACGGCGCCAGCGCGGTTGCCTGGGTCGACACCCACATCACGCAAGGAGCGTGCGCGTATCCCATAACGCCTTCGACCCCGATGGGCGAAGCGTTCGAGCGCAGCGTGGCCGCCGGCGAGACCAACCTCTGGGGCGACCGCCTCGTCTTCCTCGAGCCAGAGTCCGAGCACAGCTCCGCCTCGGCCTGCGAAGGGTTCGCCCTGGCCGGCGGCCGCGTTTCGAACTTCACCTCCGGTCAGGGCCTCGTCCTGATGAAGGAGGTCCTCTACACCATCGCCGGGAAGCGGCTGCCGGTCGTCTTCCACATCGGCGCCCGCGCGCTGACCTCCCAGTCGCTGAACGTGCACGCCGGCCACGACGACGTGATGGCCGTCGCCGACACGGGCTGGGGGATGCTCTTCGCCCGTAACGCGCAGGAAGCCGCCGACATGGCGCTCATCGCCCGGCGCGCCGCCGAGGACAGCGAGACGCCGTTCTTTACGGTCCAGGACGGTTTCGTGACGACCCACACCGTCCAGGATCTGCGTCAGCCGAACCCGGAACTCATGAAGGAGTTCGCCGGCGCGCCTGGCGAGCGCATAAGAAACCTCTTCGATCCGGCGGCCGGCATCATGAGCGGCGTTGTCCAGAACCAGGACAGCTACATGAAAGGCAAAATCGCCCAGCGGTCGTTCTATGAGGGCGTTGGAGCGGCCGTCGGCGCGGCGATGGAACGGTACGGTGAGCTAACCGGCCGGCACTATCGCGCGGTCGAAGGCTACCGCCTCGAGGACGCCGAGTACGTGCTCGTGGGGATGGGCTCGTTCATGGAAACCGCCGAGGTGGCGGTCGACTGGCTTCGCGAAAGCCGTGGCTGGAAGGTTGGGCTGGCAAACGTGCGGATGTTCCGGCCGTTCCCCGGGCCAGCTCTCGCTCAGCTCCTCGCCGGCAAGAAGGGTGTCGCCGTTCTCGAGCGGATGGACATGCCCACCATGCAATCGAACCCGCTGACGCTCGAGGTCAAAGCAGCCTTGATGGACGCCGGCACGACCCGGAAAGGGTATGAAGGGACGGTTCGCGGAACCATGCCGTCGATCGTGAGCGGCTCCGCCGGGCTCGGCGGACGCGACGTCACCGTCGGCGACCTCGTCGCCGTGTTCGAGAACTTTCAGACGGACCATCCGAAGGACGGGTTCGCGCTCGGCATCCGTCACCCGGACGCGCTCGAAAAGGGTGAGGAGCCACCGGTCCGAAGCGCCGGTCAGTTCGCCATGCGCGGTCACTCGGTCGGTGGCTGGGGCACGAACACGACGAACAAAGTGCTCGCGAACGTGGCCCAGGATCTCTTCGACTGCCACGTCCAGGCGTTCTCCAAGTATGGCGGCGAGAAGAAGGGTCTCCCGACCGAGTACTACCTGACGCTTTCCGACGAACCGGTTCGGACGCACTGCGACCTGGGCCAGGTCGACCTCGTCTGCGTGCACACGCCAAACGCGTTCCACCTCGGGAATCCGCTGGCCGGCCTGGGCCACGGCGGACTCCTCTTCATCCAGACCGCCCTTGGGCCGGATGAGGCCTGGGATGCGCTGCCCCCGCTGGCGCGAGCGGAGATCGCGACCCGCGACATCCGTGTCTTCACGCTCGACATGGCCGCTATTGCCCGCGAGATGGCGCCGCACCAGGACCTCGTCCAGCGCATGCAGGGCATCGCGCTGCTGGGCGTCTTCCTCCGCATCACGCCGTTCGCCGAGCGCCATGCGCTGTCCGAGGAGCGGCTCTTCGCCGCGCTCGAACGCCCGTTGCGCAAGTACTTCGGCCGGCGTGGCGACGAGACGGTCCAGGCCAACCTGGCCTGCATCCGCCGCGCTTACCGGGAGGTCGCGCAGCTGGAGAAACCGCAGCCGATGTTCGCCCACGAAGGCGCGGCCGCCGGAGGTGGCATCTGATGACGCTCGTGCAGACCAGTGAGATTGAACTGCTCGTCGATTTCGACGACTTCCGCAACCGCATTCTGCCGGCCTATGCAGCCGGACGCGCCGCGCGGGACCTCGCTGCCGACGACGACCTTGGCCGCAGCCTGGTGCCCCCGGGGACCGGCGCCTTCCGTGACTTCAGCCACCTCGCGCCGGAGATCCCGGTCTTCGACGCGGCGAAATGCGTCGGCTGCATGGACTGCGTGAACGCGTGCCCGGATACGGCGATCCTCGGCAAAGCGCTGCCTGGGAGCGTCCTGAACCAACAGATCGCGGCCCTCCGTGACAACGGCGCTATCGCGGAGCAGCGCGAGAACTGGGCCAAGACCCGGAAGTACTTCGACGTTCCCGCGGCGAGGGGCCAGGACGGCGCGTTCTTCGGAATCTTCGTCGATCCGACGAAGTGCAAGGGCTGCGGCGAGTGCGTCGACGTTTGCGGCGCCCACGACGCGCTGCGAATGGTTCAGAAAGACGAGACGCTACTCGACCAGGCGAGGCGGAGCTTCGCCTTCTACAATTCCACGCCCGAAACGCCCGCGGAATACATCAATGAGAAGTCCCTCGGCGACTTCATGCTCGCCGAGCGGTCGCTGCTGTACACCGGTGGCGCCGGTAGCTGCATGGGCTGCGGCGAAGCAACCGCCCTGCGCATGATGCTCGCCGCCACCGGGTTCGCCTATGGAAGCGAGAACATCGGAATCGTCAACGCGACGGGTTGCTCGAGCGTTTACGCCTCCACCTATCCCTACAACCCGTACAAGGTGACCTGGACGAACTCGCTCTTCGAGAACGCGCCGGCGGACGCGATGGGCGTGCGCGTCCGCTGGAACCAGCAGGGCTGGCAGGGCAAGCGGCTTTGGGTTGTCGGCGGCGACGGCGCGATGCTCGACATCGGCTTCGGCTCGCTCTCGCGGATGCTCATGTCCGGCCTCGACATCAAGGTGCTTGTGCTCGACACCCAGGTCTACAGCAACACCGGGGGCCAGGCTTCGACCAGCAGTTTCGGTGGCCAGGACAGCAAGATGGCTTCGTTCGGAAGGGCGCAGTCCGGAAAGAGTGAGCGGCGCAAGGATCTGGGCGCGATTGCTTTGATGCACCCGGGCGTGTTCGTCGCGCAGACCGTGACCTCCGACCCCGGCCACTTCTACCGCGCCATCATGGCGGCGAACGAGTTCCCGGGACCCGCGGTCGTGAGCGTTTACACGACTTGCCAGCCGGAGCACGGCGTCGGCGACAACATGGCGGCTCACCAGGCGAAGCTCGCTCGCGACAGCCGGGCGTTCCCCGTCTTCGTCTATGACCCGCGGCAGGGCGAGCGCATGCGCGACCGGCTCAGCCTGCGCGGCAACCCGTCGATGCGCGATGACTGGGCCGTCGATCCGGTGACCGGCAAGCCGGTCGACTTCGTCGAGTTCGCCAGGACCGAGGGGCGCTTCGCGCGCCAGTTCGACGCGGACGGGAACCCCTCGCAGTCGCTCCTCCGGGCTCGGGAAGACCGGCTCGCCCACTGGCGCATGTTGCAGGAGCTGGCGGGGCTGCGCTGACACGGTACTTTCGCGGAACTCATTGACGCGGAGCGTTCCGCGTGCGATCTAGAAGAGGGGTTTGAGTGCATGTCGCGTTCTGACGAAGTTGCCGAGAGCCAGGCAGAAGAGGCGCAGGCCAGACATGTGCACGCGTTCCTGAAGACGGCGATCGTCTTCGGGGCGCTTGCTGCCGGGACAGCCGTTACGGTCGGCGCTCTTGCCCGGCGGCATCGCGTTTCGGCCGAGGCTGCGCGAGACGCACTCACCAGGCTTGAGGACGAAGGTCTCGTCGGCCGCGAGACGAGCGATTCGGCGGTGGTCTCGGGCGCCGCTCAGCGGCTTGGCGGCCTTGGCAAGCGCACCGAGCGATGGTGGCGGCGAACGAAAGACGCGGGAGCCGGCGACGCGACCGATTAGTCCGCGCCGAGCCAGCGCTCCTGCCAGCCCTCGCGCGGCTGCTGCTCGGCGAACGCCCAGCGCTTTCCCCAGCCGTCGTCGAAGACCACCTCTGCCACTGGTTTCCGCTTCAGGGGACCGTGGCGGTCCGTCGGATATCCCAGCGGCAAGAGGCAGTACGCCTGGTTGTTCTCGGGGATCCCGAGCAGCTCGTACAGCTCTTCCCGGTGTCCCAGTGGCAGGTTGAAGATCGAGCCTCCGAGACCCTGTGCTCGCGCCGCCAGCAGCAGGTTCTGAACGGCCGGGAAGGCGCTTCCCCCCGGCGTCGAATGCCTCCCGGCCAACCCCAGCACCAGCACCATCACCGGAACCTGCGCGAGATGATGTGCGAGGTGTTCGACGCTGCGCAGCGAGAGCCGCTGCGAGCGCGGCAGGGCGTCGATCGCCGCGTCGTCGCCAAACCGCGAGCGATAGCGCTCCCAACCTTCGAGCGCCCACTCCTGGAGCTTCGCCTTCACGTGCGCGTCCCGGATGAGCAGGAACCGCCAATCCTGTGCGTTCTGGCCGGATGGCGCCCGGATAGCCGCGTCCATGACCTGGAAGAGGACGTCCTCCGGTATCGGGTCCGGCTTGAATCGCCGCAGCGCGCGAGCGCTGTAGATAGTCTGAAAGAACCCCGGATCTCGCTGTTCGGTCATGTCGTCGCCTTGCTGGGAGAGGCCCTCGGTGGGGGCGCAGTGTTCGTGGACTATACCGAAGGACGGGGCGCACGAGCATCCCGGCCGCCTCGCAGCTATACTTCCGCGCGACCGGTTCCGAGGTTTCGCATGGCCGCTCCTTTAAGCCCCAGCCGCATCGTCTACGGATTCACGTCCGCTGGCGACCCGGACATCTCGCCTGACGGCAGCCGCATCGCCTACACGGTCAGCACCGCAGACGCCGAGACGAAGGCGGTCTCCTCGCAGGTCTGGGCGTGCGACCTCGACGGGTCGAACCCGAGGCGCCTGACGTGGACCGGCGAGCGCAATAGCGGCGCGCGCTGGTCGCCGGATGGAAGCCAGCTCGCCTTCGTCTCGAACCGCGTCCCTGGATCCGGGCTGTTCGTCATGCTGATGGACGGCGGCGAAGCGCGGGAGCTGTCACGTCACGTGCAGGCCATCGGTGACCTCGCCTGGTCTCCCGACGGCTCGCGAATCGCCTATGCGACGGTTGTCGATCCGGCCAACCCCGACGACAAGCCGTCAGCCGCTGGCCCGCCAACGGTGCGCGTGACTTCTCGGATCGATTACAAGCAGGACAACCGCGGCTATCTCGGCGACGCCCGCCGCCAGCTCTTCGTTGTCGACGTGGCGACCGGCGAGCGCCGCCAGGTAACAACCGAAGCTGTCGACCACCAGTTCCCAGCCTGGTCGCCGGACGGTACGCGCTTGCTCGCCGGTGTCAGCACGCACAACGGCATGCGCTCGAAGTTACGGATCATCCCGGCAGCCGGGGGCGAACCGATCGAGATTGGCTGGGAGCGCGGCAACGCCGGCACCTGGGCGTGGTCGCCCGACGGCTCACGCATCGTTTTCAGCGGCGAGCCTCACCAGACCTACCAGCCGGACTACTACGTGTACGACGTCGCGTCTCAAGACCTGCGCCAGGTCACGCAGGACCTGCCCTGCTTCCCGGCCTCGGGATTCCCGACGATTGAAGCGCCGTCGATGCCGGCCTGG
>JAKALX010000535.1 GCA_021823905.1 Chloroflexota bacterium
CTTATCGCACTGCGGAAGGCGAGAGACCGACGTGGCGTGCGCCTCCAGGCCGATGTCGCAAGGCAGCGTCGATGGCGACCGAAAACGGACGTCGGACACAGCCAAGTGGCAGGCACCGCAGACCTCGTCAGGGTGGGTGGGTGGGGGCGGCTGGCGGCCTTTGCGGAAGCCGCAAAGTACCCCCGCGCCGCTCGCGCGACGCGGGGGCGGTCGTCGTCAGTCCTGCGGATTCCAGATCAAGGCGAAGACGTCCGGATCGCCCTGGCCGGCGGCCCGGCCGAGGTTGGCGTAGAGCGTCTTCGTGCCGAGCTCGGGTGCCGCGATCGACAGCGCGACGTACTCCTTGCCGGAGATCTGGCCGGTGCGGATCCAGCCGGCGCCGATCTCGATGCCTTGGCTAAGCACGCGGTAGTCGGGTTGCGTGGCGCTCGACTTGTCGTGGACCGGCAGGATCTGGATATCTGCGCGGACCGAGAGGGTCTTCAACTCGCCCTCGTAGCGACCGTCTTCGCGCTTGGTGACGGAACCGATGGTGGCCATGGAAGTGCTCCTTCAGTTGCCCGGCGCGGGACCATTCCCCGCCGGTGTGCGTGCAAAGCCGACGGCGTCGACTGAAGCACCTGGTCGGAGCGGAGCTCCGCGACGCGGAGCCAGGCCGGAACGAAGTGGAGGACCCGGCCTCTTCAGCCGGGTTGCTTCGAAGGCGGCGGCGACGGCATCGTCGCACATCGTTTCGGCGGGGTGTGTCCGCGCACGCGACGGGTGCGCCATGGCAACTCGACGAGAGTCGCCGCAAAGGCCGAGCGACCGGGAGCAATGGAGCCCGGCATAGGAAGCGCCGATGTCTGTTGCGGCAGATGGCACGGGGCGACGTCTCGGCGCGAGGGCTCTGGATGCAAAGTTGATCGGCCGGCAGCCATCAGTGTCGGCATGCCGCTTCGCGCCGAGGTGGCGCGTGATCGTCAATCGCCGGTCTCGACGAGGTCGTCGCTCTCGTGTCGCTGAAGCGGTGCGGCGGCCTCCGCGCAAGGGATCGCGACCCGAATGGGCCGAGACGCGTGCTTGTCCGGAGCTTGCCTTCGACAAGACAGCGGCTCGGTCGCGCGGCGCTGCTCGTTTGAGTGCTTTTCCGACGTGGATCGCCGCGCGATAGAGCCCGGTCCGTCGCCGAGCTTGGGCTCGGGGACGGAGGTGCCCAAAGGGCATTGGTTACAGAAGAAATTTCCGGATGATCGCGTGTCTTCTTTATCTTGCAATCAGTCGAGCACCCAGAATGCCGCTGCGCTGGTTTGCGCTCGAAGGACGAGACCGTTACGGCTGCCAGGTCCAGAGCGGGATGGCTTGTCCGAGAACCGCATCTCGCCCGAGCACGCCGAAATAGCGGCCGTCGAAACTTCCGGGTGCGTGGCTGAGGACGAAGTGGTCGCCGAAGGTGAGCGTCACGCAGCCGCGCCAACGGGGAAGCGGACGTGCGACTGCGTCAAGTGCTCGTACACGGCTGTGAAGCCGTCCGTCAACGAAGACGACATGCTCCCAACGGCAGACGCGGCTGCCGTGGGTCGCGACAACGGGTTTTAGGAGTACCGCGTGCCGGTCGAGATAGCGCCGCGCATGGGCGAGCACCGCGACGTCGTCGGGCAGCCGGACGGCGGCGATGGTCCCTACCGACGCAAATCGGTTCGCAATCCAATAGAGGCCGAGCGGCACGCTCGGGCTCGTGTTCCAGACGAGCCAGGGAGCGCGATGAGGTCCCGCACAAAGAAGTGTAGCGACGGCGATCGCCGCGAGGCAGAGCGGGCGAGTTCTGGCGCGCGCGACCCGTGCCATCCTACTCCGACGACACCATCGGCTTGGGCACAAGCTCTGTCGTCGTTCGCCGGCGTGAGGCATTGATCCAGGCGAGCACGTCGTCGCGGTGATAGCGCACGCGCCCGCCATGCTTGCTGTAGAGAGGGCCGGTACCACGCTGACGCATGTTGTCGAGCGTGCGCGGATTGAGACGCAGGTATGCGGCTGTCTCCTGCAGCGTAAGATAGGGCGAGTTGGGTTCGATCGGCATGGCACAGTTTCCGGTGGAAGGGCTGACCGAGAGGATGCCCGGCTCGGCATTCGACGGGGAGAGTCGTTCAGGCGCCCGCCGAAAACGTCCCTCCCGCAACCAACTGACGATAGCCGCCGGCGACGAGGCGGCGGCCCCGCAGAACGTCGCGTTTGATGATCGCCTTGAGCCGACCGGCCGGGTCGTTCCACTCCTCGGCGATGCGATCGGCACCATAAATGACAGTCGCGATCTCACGGCGCGTCGCGCGGGCCCGCTCGCCGTCAACGGCGATCAGCGCGTCGCGCAACTTGACGGACTCGACACGGCCGGGCCGGTCGATGACGAGGCTCGGTCTTGAGCCATGAACCAATTGAGAGAGAGCCGAGAGCGTATCGATGGAGCGATCGAGGGCGGTGAGCCCGTCGATCAGGATTCGGATGTGGACAGGACCAGCGGAGACGAGCGGTCCGGAGATGTGTAGGACGACCTGAGACGTCGTCCCCTTGAGGATGAGATGCTGGCGACCCAGGGCGTCCAGGTGAAGATGGGCCAAAACGCGCAGGTGACGCGCTTCGAATTCAAGTCCCCGCCACAGTGTTG
>JAKALX010000536.1 GCA_021823905.1 Chloroflexota bacterium
GGCCACGCGGTAGCCTGCCAGTCGCACGTCGTTCTCGAATGCATCGTCGCCGCCGTACCAGTGGTATCCCTCGTCGAAGCGCACCGGCAACTCGGCGGGGAACATGAAGTTCCAGCCAGGGAAGCAACAGTACATGCGCTTCGGCACACATGTGGCCACCGGGTCCAGCCCGATGTCAGGCGCGAGATACGGCGTGCCGATCCCGGGACACACGAGCCCTACCGCCGGATCGAAGCGCATCGCCTCGGCCATCGCCGGCAGCGTGCCACGCGCAATCTTGATGTCGTCGTTGAGGATGGCGATTTCGGTGGCGCCCTGCGCGCGCGCCTGGTCTGCCATGCGGTTCCACCACTTATAGATGCGTGGCTCCATCCCTTCCGTTTCGAGAACAATTGTGGCAACGCCGTCGTCTCGCAGGGTGTCGAGCAACGGCTGGAGTGTCGGGGGCCGGTACAGCGTCGGGATGCAGGCCACAATCACAGATGCAGTTTACCAGACGCAGGAGACGCAGTTCACCGGATGCAGAACTGCCCAGGGCCACCGCAACCCTGGGCAGTTCCTGATCTGCGCTGAGGATGGCCTAGCTCGTGGCGAGCGAGACCTTCGTGTAGTCGGTGCCGTTCCACGCGTACAGGCCACCCGTGGTGGCCGTACTGTCGAACACGAGCAACGTCTTGAAGCCGCCGCCAACCGGAGAGGTCGTGACGACTGTCAGCAGCACCGCCGCGATGTCCTCGATGTCCTCGATGATGACGTTCTCGTCCTTCTGGACCATCTTGCCTTTCCTTGTACTGCAAGGGGGCCCATCGCTGAGCCCCCTTGCGCTAGGTCAGGTCCGTGGGCTAGACGCCGACGGTCCCAGTCGCCGACTCGACACGCACGTAGCGCGGGCCGGCCGACTCAATGAGCGTCGCCCCGAAGAACCCCTTCCAGCCGACGAGCGCCGACTGATACAGGGGGTCGCTGTGGCCCCCGGGCGGGGTGACGTGGGTGGTGATCTGGCCCCAGTCCCCAAACGCGTAGCTCTCGGGACCGAAGAAGATCGTGGAGTAGACGTCGATCGCGGGCGAACCGGCGCCCGCCGCCTTCAGGATGCCAGCGCCTGCGCTGTCCGCGAACCGCACGCCCGCGTACCGCCCAAGCTCGCCCGTCATCAGCTGCTCGGCGCCCGCGTACCGCGAGGCGTCGATCCAGCCGCCGACGTCCGTGTCCTGCTGGAGGTCGTTCACGACGTAGGGGTGGATGATCGCGTGGTACGTCCCATCGGGGAACGTCGGAACGGACGAGCCCCGGAGGATGGCCACGGCGCGCTTCACAGCCGCGCCCGTGAGCAGGTCGCCGGTCGCCACCGTGGCGGTCGTCGCATGCGACGGGTTGGCCGTGATGTAGTTGGTGCCCGCGATGAGCACCCGCGCGACCCGCTGGTCGGCCGTCACGATCGCGTCACGTGCGACGCGCTCGGCAGCGACGTTCAGGAGGTCGAACGGCGACTCCATCATCGCCACATCCGAAATCTGGATGAGGCGCCCAGCCTGGTTGGCCGAGAAGTTCTCGTACGCGATGGCCAGATCGCCGGCCGTCGGGGGCGTACCCTCGGTGAGCCAGGGTGCCGTGCCGGCCGTCGGAGTGTCGAGTGAAGTCCACTCGGTGCTCGGGTCGGGCACGAGGTCCTTAATGGCGATGAAGCGCATCTGGTTGTTCGTGCCCTTCACGAACTGCGCCGGGCGGAAGTTCCCAGGCAGAAGGTGCACGAGGGGGTACCGCAGCAGCTCTTCCAGACGCTTCTGGATGAGCGCGACTACGGTCTGGTCGAAGTTGGTGGTCCCAACTTCCAGCATAGTCACGTTGAATTACCTCTGTGGGTAAGAGGCCGGTCGCTCAGTCGGCAACCCACATTCCCGACTGACCGGGTTCAGTCCTAACTAGCCCAGGGGTTTCCCATCGTCTTGAGCCGAGCCAGGATGTCCTTGCTCGTCTCTTCCTTGGGCGGCGTGGTCGCGCCAGTGCCCCTCGCCGGGTTGTTCCCGATGGGCGCCGGAGGCTCCGGGCTGGTCGCACTCGCGAGGTCCGCCTGAAGTCCGGCGATAACCTCGTCCGAGAGTTTCAGCGCATCGGCCCCGAGGCGAGCCATCGCCAACGGGTAGGCGGCCTTCAGTTCCGCCGTCTTGGCCCGCTGCTCGGCTGCCTGCGCAGCCTGCCGGGCCTGTTCAAGCTCCACCTGGAGCTTGCCCTCTGCTCCTGCCGCAGCCAGCTGGGCCTCCCGTTCCGCCTGCTCGTACTTGGCGAGCCTGGCGGCGAGCTGGTCCGCCCGACTCTGCGATGCCTGAGCCTGTGCAGCCTGCCTGCGCAACGCCGCCAGGTCATCGGTTGCGGCGGCCTGAGTGACCGGGGCCCCCTCAGCGGGAGCACCTGTCGCGTCGGCGGCCGGCTCGTTGCCTGCCGGGGTCGTCGAGTCTGCCACGATGTTCGTACCTCATCCTAGCATGAACTCACAGATAATCCCTGTGATTTCTGCCAAGATGATGATACCGCGCGCTATGGTGCGCGATGCGGCAAACAGCGCAGCAATGCGAAAGCGAACGCCATCCAGAGCAGCCCGATCAGGGCGCCCACAGTGCCGTGAATGCCGAGGACCCACGCG
>JAKALX010000537.1 GCA_021823905.1 Chloroflexota bacterium
TTCTTCTGCTCGTCGTTGCCGTGAATGATCAGCGTCGGGCCGATCATCGAGGTGCCCATCCCGCCCACGTTCATCACGCGAGCCTCGGCGAACTCCTCGTTCATCACAAACTGGTCCATCACCCCGAGCCCGGCGCCGCCGTATTCCTTCGGCCAGGCGGCGGCGATCCACCCCCGTGCCGCCAGCGCTGCCCGCCACTTCACCATCGCGGGGTTGTCGCGCGCCACCTCGCGCGTCGGCGGCGCGTCGTCACGGCTCGGGCGGTTCTCCTTGATGAAGGCGCGAATCTCGTCGCGCCATGTCCCCTGCTCCGCAGTGTCACGGAAATCCATCGAAAGCTCCGATATCGAGAAAGGTGCCCGAACAGTACCAGAATCCAACTCTGACGCAAACGGAAGGGTTGAATTATGGCCCCTGTTCCGTCCAATCGATCAGCCTCCAGTCAGAGCCCCGACCGTCAGGGAGGGCTCCGGCCGCGAAGGGGAACACGGTCCGGTAGCCGCGGGCCACCGTGCCCGCAGCGAACCGCCCGGAACGTCTCGCTTTCGACCGCCACGGAGGCTTTCGCCCCTGAAGCGGTGGGCGCCCGCGCGCCAGCCGCGCGTCGGCGCCAGCCGGGGAAGCCGAGGCTACCGCTCGCGCAAACCGTGACGGCCACACCCATCCCCGCGCTCCCAACTGGCTGTAGACCTGCCGTCTGCTACGCTCGATAAGAGAGCGGACCTCGCTATGCTTTTCGCCGAACACCTGTCCAAATCGTTTGGTCCGAACGACGTGCTTCAAGACGTCTCGTTCATCGTGGGCGACGGCGAGCGCGTCGGCCTCGTGGGACCGAACGGTGGCGGCAAGTCCACCATTCTTCGCCTCCTTGCCGGCGACCAGAAGCCCGACACCGGCGAGGCCGGCTGGCGCGGCGGCGCGCTCGGCTACCTGCGCCAGGAAGCGGGCCTTCAGGATGAGCAGACGCTCCTCGAAGAGCTCTGGCTCGCCTTCCCGGAGGCCCGCCAGATCGAGCGCGAGCTCGAAGAGATCGCCGGCCAGATTGAGCGCGGTGAAGGCGACCTCGACGCGCTGGTTGACCGCCAGGCCCGGCTCTTCGAGGCGTTCGAAGCCCACGACGGCTACCGCATCGAGGCCCGCATCGGCCGCGTCCTCGACGGCCTCGGCTTCGAACCGGGCGACGACCGCCGCCTCTGCGGCGAGTTCTCCGGCGGCTGGCAGATGCGCATCGCCCTCGCCAAGGTCCTCGTCCGCAAGCCCGAGAACGTGCTCCTCGACGAGCCGACGAACCATCTTGACGCCACCACCCGCGCCTGGCTTGCCGGCGAGCTCCTCGAATGGAACAGCTCGATCCTGATCGTTACCCACGACGGCGACTTCCTCGACCGCGTTGTCACCCGCGTCCTCGATCTGCGCGACCAGGCGGTCCAGAGCTACGCCGGCAACTACAGCCAGTACCAGCGACAGAAGGCCGACCGTCTCCAGGCCCAGGACCAGGCCGCCGCCCGCCAGGAGCGCGAGCTGGAAAAACAGCAGCGCTTCATCGATCGCTTCCGCGCCAAGGCCACCAAGACGAGCGCCGTCCAGAGCCGCGAGAAGCAGATCGCGAAGGTCGAGCGCATCGAGCGCACCCGCAAGGAAGCTGAGGTCCACTTCGAGCTCAGCGCCACCGGCCGCACCGAGCGCGACGTTCTCATGCTCAAGCACGTCGGCCATGCCTACGACGAGGATCCCGTGCTGGTCGACGTGAACCTGCACGTCGAGCGCGGCCAGAAGGTCGTCTTCGTCGGCCCCAACGGCGGCGGCAAGAGCACGCTCCTCAAGATCGCCGCCGGCCTCGTCAGCCCGACCGAGGGCGCTGTCGAGTGGGCCGAGCGCGCCCGCCCCGGCTATTACGACCAGCACCAGGACGAAGCCCTCGAAGCCGGCCGGACGGTTCTCGACGAGGTTCGCACGGTCGCCGCCGGCGAGGTCGACACGAAGCTCCGCACCGTCCTTGGCCAGTTCCTGTTCAAGGGCGACGACGTCTTCAAGCCGATCCGCGTCCTCTCCGGCGGCGAGCGCAGCCGCGTCGCGCTCGCCAAGTTCCTCATTCAGCCGACCAACGTCCTCCTCCTCGACGAGCCCACCAACCACCTCGACCGGACCACCCGCCGCAAGCTCATCGAGGCGCTCAAGGGCTACGAAGGCACGATCGTCTGCGCCAGCCACGACCCGGGCATCGTCGAGGACATCGCGACCCGCGTGTACGAAGTCAAGGATGGTGGTCTCGCCGAGATCCTCTCCAAGCGCAAGGAGTGAGACGATCCGCTACGGTGGTGGAGGAGCATCGCCCGCAGGAGACAGCTTTGGCCGAGATAGCAGTCCACGACTTCCTCCCGCTCCTGGCGACGCTCCGCACCACACCGGAGCACTCGCTCTGGGTTACCTACGATGGGGATGCCGACGTGCTGTACGTGAATTTTCGCCGCCCCTCAGAGGCGACCGACAGCGAGCTCATCGACGACGACGTGATCGTGCGCTACGACGGTGATGAGCTCGCCGGGTTCACCGTGCTCCACGCCAGTCGGCGCGGGCCAAACGATGAAGCTCAACTACTATCCTGAGACGGACTCCCTTCACATCGACCTGAAGTCAGT
>JAKALX010000082.1 GCA_021823905.1 Chloroflexota bacterium
TGGTTCGATCATAGCGGCCCGCCGGTTCAGGCGAAGCAGGGGAGTCGCTGGGGTGCGTCTCATGTTTTTGCGTCTGTTGGACGGAGGGAGTTGCGAACGGGAGTGAGGGGTGGGCACCACCGGCGCTGCGCGGGAGCTCCCATGCGTATCACGGTACGCGCTCCCTACAGGTCGCGCCTCGGATGGTGTTTGGGCTCTCCGGCCTCGGCTGCGTCGCTTCGATGCAAAAACGTGAGACGCGCCTGGGTCGCTGTTTGCGATCGCCCGCGAACAACGGCTACCATAACCCGTAACACGCCGCGAACGTGGCCGCGCTTATCAAGAGTGGGCAGAGGGATCCGGCCCCGCGAAGCCCCGGCAACCTGCCATCATCGGGCAAGGTGCCAACTCCGGCCTCCTGTCGCGACAGGAGAAAGATGAGAGCGACTCCGCTCCACACCACAACCGGCCCACGCGGAACGAGGAGACAAGGAGTGCAGTCCTCTTTGGGCCGTATGGTCATGCCATAGCCCCTCACGAAGGGGCCGCCACGCCGTTTCGATCTCGCAGGGTCGGTCGCGCGCCGGATGAAGCTGGCGTGGCGGCCCTGCCGTTCGCCTGTGGAGCATGACTATGTCTTATGCAACCAACCTGCGCTGTCGTGAGTGCCACCGCGAGTACCCGCTCGCGGCCCAGCACGTGTGCGAATTCTGTTTCGGACCCGTCGAAGTCACGTACGACTACGACGCCATCCGCCGCAACGTCACCCGGGCGCACATCGAATCGGGGCCCGCAAGTCTCTGGCGCTACCACGACTTCCTCCCCGTTGACCGGCAAGACGCGATCGACATCGGCGCGGGCTTCACGCCCCTCATCCGCGCGAAGAACCTGGGCAAGGCGCTCGGGCTCAACAACCTCTACATAAAGAATGACACGGTGAACCCGACCTGGTCGTTCAAGGACCGCGTGGTCGCCGTCGCCGCCAGCCGCGCCCGCGAGCTTGGGTTCGAGAAGCTGGCCTGCGCGAGCACCGGCAACCTGGCGAACAGCGTCAGCGCGCATGCGGCCGCTGCCGGCATGGAGGCCGTGGTCTTCATCCCGCATGACCTCGAGGCCGGGAAGATCGTCGGATCGAGTATCTATGGCCCAACTCTCGTCAAGGTCCAGGGGAACTACGACGCCGTGAACCGCCTCTGCGCCGAGCTCTCGTCGACCTACCCCTGGGCCTTCGTGAACGTCAACGTTCGCCCCTATTACTCCGAAGGATCGAAGACCCTCGGATTCGAAGTAGCCGAGCAGCTCGGCTGGCGCGCGCCCGACCACTGCGTCGTTCCGATCGCCAGCGGCTCGCTCTTCGTGAAGATCAAGAAGGGCTTCGAGGAGCTGGCGAAGGCCGGCCTCATCGAGCCGAAGGCCACGCGGATGAGCGGCGCCCAGGCCACCGGCTGCTCGCCCGTCGCCACCGCCTGGGAGGAGGGCTCGATGAACTTCCGCCCGCAACGGCCGAACACGATCGCCAAGTCGCTCGCCATCGGCAACCCCGCCGACGGGTACTACTCGCTGGTCCAGCTGCGCGACACCGGCGGCGCCTGCGGCAGCGTCAGTGACGACGAGATCGTGGCCGGCATGAAGCTGCTTGCGGAGACGGAAGGTATCTTCGCCGAAACTGCCGGCGGCGTGACCGTCGCCTCGCTCAAGCAACTCGCGGAACAGGGTAGAATTGGCGCCGATGAGCTGACGGTCGCCTTCGTGACCGGCGCCGGGTTCAAGACGCTCGAGGCAGTTACCGACGCGTTAAGCCCAGCGCTGGAAATCGAGGCAACCGTCGAGAGTTTCGAACGCGCCTACGAAGCCCACGCGGGCAAGTCGGCGCCGCACCTCGTGCAGGGAGTGGCCTGATGGCGATCAAGCGCGTCCGCTTCACGTTCCCCGAGGAACGGATCAAGGAGCCGGTCATCTATCAGCTCGGTCACGAATTCAAGGTCGTGACCAACGTCCGCATGGCCGACGTCGACGAGAAGACCGGTTGGGTCATTCTCGAGATCGACGGCGAACCCGGTGAGATTGACCGCGCCATCGCCTGGGCCCAGGCCAAAGGCGTCCGCGTCGATCCCGTGGCCGGCGACATCGTCGAAGGCTGAAGCCGCCGCGAGATGCCCGTCGTGATCGCCAGCTGCTGGCGCTCCCGCCTGCCCTCGGACAAACAACCCACCCCAACTGGAGACTCTCATGGCCATCAACGTTCGAATCCCTCAGCCGCTCCGCAACCTCACCGGTAACCAGTCAACCGTGTCCGCCGGTGGCGAGACGCTGCTCGCCTGCATCGCGCATCTCGACTCCTCGTACCCTGGCATCCGCGAACGCGTGATGGACGAGGCCGGCCAGATTCGCCGATTCGTCAACGTCTACATCAACGGCGACGACGTTCGCTTCATGGACGGCCTGGCCACACCCCTCAAAGATGGCGACGAGGTGAGCATCGTCCCGGCAGTCGCCGGCGGTGCGTAGTCCGGTAGCCGCGTGCCGCCGGGCCCGCATGAGGTGGCGCGATTCTATCGGCAACCGGGATCACAGCGGCGCCGGCGCGTACCATCTGGCCACACACAACGCAGGGGTTCCAATGAAACTCGACGAGATCAAGACGGTCGGCGTTCTCGGTGGCGGCATCATGGGCGGCGGCATCGCCCAGGTCTGCGCAATCGCCGGCTACACCGTCGTCGTCCGCGACATCAGCGACGAGGCGATCGAAGCCACCCGCCAGGCCGTGTTCGAAGGCAAATGGGGCATCAAGCGTGCCGTGGAGATCGGCAAGCTCAAGTTCGACGACGCCGTCGCCGCCATGGCCCGGGTCAGCATGACCACCGACCTCGCCGGCCTCGCCGGCTGCGACATCGTGATCGAAGCCATCCCCGAGAAGCTCGACCTCAAGCAGGCCGTCTTCAAGGAGCTCGACCAGGTCGTGAAGCCGGGCGCGATCTTCGCCTCGAACACCTCGGGTTTCGTCATCGAGGAGATCGCCCGCGACGTCTCGCCGTCACGAAAGAAGCTCTTCATCGGGATGCATTTCTCCAACCCTGTGACAACGATGAAGATGTGCGAGGTCATCTACACGCCCGAGACCAGCCAGGAGACCGTCGACGCCACCGCCGGGCTGGCGGAGAGGATCGGCAAAGTCGTCTCGATGGTTAAGGACGCGCCGGGAACGTACGGCTTCCTCCTCAACCGCATCTTCGGCGCGGCCCGCCGCGAGGCCGTCGCGATCGTCGAGGCGGGGATTGCCACGAAGGAAGACGTCGACAAGGCCATGATCACCGGCCGCAACTGGCCTGCCGGCTTCTTCGGCGCGCGCGGCGGCATAGGCAAGGAGTGGTAGCGCCCGCTACTTGCGCGCGAACAGCTTCGAGACGGTGACGTGAAACCCGGGGGCCGCCGGCGATTCGATCGCGTCGTCCCCCGAAAGCGTCCGCCGCGCGCCCCGTTCGTAGATGTCGACGGACTCACGCTCAGGATCGACAACCCAGACGGATTCGACGCCGAAGGCGACGTACGTGTCGATCTTCGCGCGCATCGCCGCCCGGCTCTGGCCGAGTGAGAGGATCTCGACCACCACCGCCGGCGGCCGCGTCATCCACTCGTCGTCAGCGGGCGGATCCTGCCGGTAGAACGCGACGTCTGGGATCGGCGAGCTTGGGCCAAGGTCTGAGCCCGCGCCGATGACTGCTCGTGGCTCGACGCCGGCGAACCCGATCTCGTCGAAGAGGCCGAACAAGCGTCCGGCGATACGGCCGTGGCCCCATCTCGGTGACACCTTCTCGTAAACCTCCCCGTCGATCAGCTCGAGCCGCCGCTCATCGATCTCGGGCATGGCGAGGAACTCTTCGAGCGAAAGCCGCGTCCGCGTTGTCATGTGCCAAGGATACCAAACGCCCAAAAACCCGAGCGGTGCCTGGACTCGTCTCCCTTCGTCCACCCGCCGTCCACCACACTGTCACCATCGGGCGAGTGATTTTGCACAGGGTTTACAGAGCCCGCCAACGCGTTTCACACCACGCCGATATCCTTTGGTCAGAAGGTGATGGCAATGATCAGGTACTCGCGCACGGCGCCGGTCGTCCGCCTCTCGAGCAGCAGGCTCGGGCAGTGCGAATGGCTCGCCGCAACCATCGCCACCCGTGCGGGGATGCGTGGCGGCGCGGCCGTTCATCCCACCATCCAGCGGCCCGGAGAACGCTCCGCGGTCGTGTTGCCCCTGGGCCATCGCGGCCCGACTGACTAGCGAAAGCACGATCTCTCTACCTCTCTCCAGTCCCGTTGCGAGAAGCCCGCTCTGGCCAGCGGGCTTTTTGCTGCGCCGCGGGCCGGTCGCACGAGGCGGACACGCTCCGTAGACTCTGGTCATGACCGAACCAGTCCTCTTCGCCGTCGATTCCCGCGGCGTCGCGACGATCTCCCTCAATCGTCCCGACCGCCTGAATGCGATGAACATGGCTGTTCGCGATCTGCTCTGGACTTACCTCGCCGCCTGCCGTGACCTCCCCGACGTCCGCGTCGTCGTCTTTCGGGGCGAAGGCGCCTGCTTCAGCGCCGGCGCCGACATCTCGGAGTTCGGGACGGCGCCCTCCGTCATCGCCTCCCGCCGCGCCCGTCACGACCGCGACGTCTGGGATGAACTGCTCAATCACCGCTGCTTCACCGTCGCGCGCATGCACGGCTACTGCTACGGCGCCGGCCTGGAACTGCCCCTCTGCTGCGACGTTCGCGTCGCCGCCGACACAGCGAAGTTCGCTCTGCCCGAGGTCACTCTCGGCTACATTCCGAGCGCGGGCGGCACCCAGACATTGCCGCGTCGCGTTCCCGCCGGAGTCGCGGCTCACCTCATTCTTTCGGGCGAGCCCGTCGGCGCGGAGGCGGCGTTGCGCTGGGGCCTAGTCGATCGCGTTGTCCCGGAACCGGCGCTCGACGCTGCCGTCGACGAAGAGGTCGAACGCCTCCTGGCGCTCGCTCCCGGCGCGCCGCGCCCGCGGGTCGCCTGATGGTTGAGCGTACGGAGCTCGAGACCGAGCGGTTGCTCCTGCGCCCGTTCCGCTTCGGCGACGAGGCCGACGTTCTCGCCTACTGCAGCGAGCCCGGCTTCGCGAGGTTCCTGCCCCACCTTCCGCAGCCCTATACGGTCCGTGATGCGGCGGAATTCGTTGCGAATCGTGCGCTCGATAGCTGGGAGGTTCAGCCGTACTTCGCGATCACGCTTGGCGGCCGCGTCATCGGCGGCCTCGATTTCCGGGTCGAGCCCGAACACCAGCGCGCCGGCCTTGGCTACGGCATATCGCCTGCGGCCTGGGGCCACGGCTACACGCCTGAAGCTGCCAGCGCGGCGATCGGCTGGGCCTTCACCTCCTACGGCCTGGCTCGCGTCTTCGCCACCGCGAACGCGGCCAACCGCCAGTCGTGGCGGGTCATGGAAAAGCTCGGAATGCGGCGCGAAGCCCTCCTCCGCTCGCACCGCGTGCTCCGTGGCGAACGTGCGGACGAAGTCGTGTACGGCATTCTCCGCGAGGAGTGGCTCGGCCGGTGATTCGCGGGTAGAAGTCCGCTCGTCGGTCGCGCCGGTTCGACAGCAACAGTTCTGCGGTCGTAATCTCGCGACGATGTTCGGGCTACCTCGGGCTGTGTTCTTTGGGGTGCTCCACAGGCGCGGTCGGTTCGTGGCCGGCGGCCCTGTCGGCCACTTCGCCTGGAGCTGAGAGCCGAGCAGCCCTGGTCGCGGACCGGACCTCCAGGCTGTGGGGAAGGAGCACACGTGGTGAAATTCGTCACCCGCAAGAACGTGAAGGTCGATCGGGTCGCCTGCCCGTGGCTTATCACCAGGTTCGTCGACGCGGCGGCGGAGTTCCTCTTCGTCGAGCCATCGGAAGTGCTTGCGGTGGCAGAGCGTGAGCGAGCAGTCCCGTTCGACGTGCAGGGCGTTGAGCTTGGCCACCACGGCGAGTTTTGTAGCTTCGACGCGGTCGTCACGAAGTACGGGCTTTCCGCTCCGGGCCTGGACCTCATGGCTCGCATCGTCCGCGGGGCTGACACCGACCAGAAGGGCCTCGAGCCGGAGTCATTCGGGCTCGAAGCGATGGCCGACGGATTCCGCTCCGTGGCCGCTGACGACCACGAGCGGCTGCGACTCGAATTTCCGATGTACGACGCCTTGTACGCCTATTGCCGCGCCCGGGAGCCTGGGAGCTGAGGGCGCTCTTCGCCCTGCTGCCCGAGCCAGCCGCGCCCGGCGCGGGACGGCTCCTAACGGCCCGAAGCTTGCGCGGGTTTGCCGACGGGTTCGTCAGCGTCCTGCTGGCGAGCTACCTGAATGGGCTTGGTTTTTCGGCGGTCCAGGTCGGTGCGGTCGTTACGTCGACTCTGCTGGGTTCGGCCGCGCTCACGCTTGCCGTTGGACTCCTGAGCAACCGGCTGGCGCCGGTGCGCGTGCTCTTTGGCGCCGCCGCGCTCATGTTCGCGACAGGGCTTGGATTCTTCGCCGTCACCGCATTCTGGCCGTTGCTGGTGGTGGCCTTCGCCGGGACGCTCAATCCGTCCGCGGGCGACGTCAGTGTCTTCCTTCCGGTCGAACAGGCGCTCCTCTCCGAACGAGTCGGAGCACGGGAACGGACGGCGATGTTCGCGCGCTACAACCTCGGTGGCGCCTTCGCCGGCGCCCTGGGGGCGCTCGCAAGCGCGCTGCCGATTCTCCTCGCGCGGGCAAACGGCTGGGACCGAACCGGCGCGGAGCGTGCCGGCTTCGTGGTCTATGCGGCGATCGCGGTGGTTATCGCGGTGACGTATCTCGGATTGCGGGAACACGCCTCTCGCGAGGCGAGACCGCGGCGTTCGGGCGTGTTGACCACTTCGAGAGGCGTCGTTCTGCGGCTCGCTGCGCTCTTCAGCCTGGACTCCTTCGGCGGAGGTTTCGCCGTCCAGTCGCTCCTCGTGCTGTGGCTCTTCCGGCGGTTCGACCTCTCGACCGCGACCGCCGCGACGATCTTCTTCGCCGCCGGGTTGCTCTCGGCCTTCTCGCAGCTCGCGTCGTCGTGGCTGGCATGGCGCATCGGGCTGATCCAGACCATGGTCTTCACGCACCTGCCCTCGAACGCCTTCCTCATCCTCGCCGGCATCATGCCGACGGCCCCGCTCGCCGTGCTCTTCCTGCTCCTGAGGATGTCGCTCTCGCAGATGGATGTCCCCGCCCGGCAGTCGTTCGTGATGTCCGTGGTTCCCCCGGAAGAGCGCGCGGCGGCAGCCAGCGTGACGAACGTCCCGCGCAGCCTCGCTGCCGCAGTCGCCCCGCTCGTCGCTGGCGCGATGCTGAGTTTTTCGTCGTTCGGCTGGCCGCTCGTCTGCGCCGGAGTCATCAAGATCGTCTACGACCTCCTCTTGCTCCGGGGTTTCCGGTCGATGCACATGCCCGAGCGCAACACGGACTGAGTGGCACCTCTGGCCGATCGTGGCCGCGGATGGTCCGGCCAGCCGCCAATCCTGGGACGAGTGGGCCCGGTGGCGCGCTTCGAACCCGGCCTACGCTGGATCCGGGACCGCCAGGCGGGGCCCAGGGAGCTGCACGATGAAACCAACCCCGATGCAAAAAGGCGCCTCAACCCTCCGCGCCCTCGGCCGTGGCGAGATGATTACGCTCGCGCTCGGCTATCTCGAAAGCCAGATGATGGCGGAAAAGCTGTTGCGACCCGAACCGCCGGCCCTGGTCAGCCAGGAGCTGCTCACGGAGCGCGTTCGGCAGATGACCGACACCGAGCTGATCGCGCTGTTGATGCCGATCTCCGCGCTGGGGCACAGTGACTGAACACTGCCACGGTTGCGATCGAAGTTACCCCCGCCAGCCGTTGGCTGGCGTAGAGTGATCTGATGTGCAACCCGCCTCAGAACAGCCAGCTCCGCGCCATGCGCGACCGATCGTCCGCGCAGGCCGGCCGCCTGCCTTTCGTCTCCTCAACCGCTGAGGGGTGGCGCGCCCGATGACCGATGCGCCTCCGCCGTCCATGCCCTCGAACGTCGTCGTCGTCCTCCTCGATAGCCTCAACCGGCATATGCTCGGGGCGTACGGCGGGCGGGAGTTCGCAACGCCGAACCTGGACCGGTTCGCCGCTCGCAGCCTGCGCTTCAACGGCCACTACACGGGCTCGCTCCCCTGTATCCCCGCGCGGCACGACATCCTCTGCGGCGCCCTCGACTTCCTCTGGAAGCCCTGGGGCTCGATCGAGCTCTGGGAAGACGCGATCACCGTCCTTCTCCGCGAAGCCGGCATCACCTCGATGCTCATCTCCGACCACCCACACCTCTTCGAGGTCGGCGGCGAAAACTACCACACGGACTTCACAGCCTGGGAATACGAGCGTGGCCACGAGAGCGACCCCTGGAAGACACGCCCCGACCCGAGCTGGGCCGGAGCACCCTTGTTCGGTCGCGGCCAGGTCAACTACGACAACTCCCGCGGCTACTTCCGTGACGAAGCGGACTTCCCCGGCCCGCGCACGATGGCCGCGGCGGCAAACTGGCTCGACCAGCACGCCCCTCACCACAACCGCTTCCTCCTCTTCGTCGATGAATTCGACCCTCACGAGCCGTTCGACACGCCCGAACCGTACGCCCGGATGTACGACGACACCTGGGAAGGCCCCCACCTCATCTGGCCGCCCTACCACGCCGCCGCCGTGGGCGAGGGCGTGCTCACCGAGCGCGAGGCGCACCAGGTTCGCGCCTCGTACGGCGGCAAGCTGACCATGATCGACCACTGGTTCGGCCGCCTCCTCGATTCCCTCGATCGCAACGATCTGTGGAAGGACACCGCGGTCGTTGTCCTCACCGACCACGGCCACTACCTCGGCGAGAAAGACATCTGGGGCAAACCAGGGGTGCCGGTCTACCAGCCCCTCGGCCACATCCCGCTCATGGTTGCCTGGCCCGGCCAGGCCCCACGCGACGTCGATGCCCTGACAACCTCAGTCGACATCTTCGCGACGCTGACCGACGTCTTCGGCGTGAAGCCGCGTCAGCGCACGCACGGCACTTCGATCGTTCCGCTGGTCACGGGTGAGGCGAAATCCATCCGCGACTTCGCGCTCACCGGCGTCTGGGGGCGCGAAGTCCACCTCATCGACGGCAAGATCAAGTATGGGAGGGCGCCGCAGGGCTCGAATGCGCCCATCTCCCTCTGGTCGAATCGCTGGTCGACCATGCCGGCGGGCCCAAAGCACCTGCGCCTGCCGCCGCCCGACGACCGCGCATTTCTTGACCGCATGCCCGGCAGCGCCATCCCGGTCATCCGTCAACCGTTCCAGCCCGGAGATCTGCTCCCCTACTGGGCCTACGGGCGCTTCACCGGCAACCACCTCTACAACCTCGTCGACGACCCCTCCGAGGAGCACAACCTCACCGGCGAAACGCTGGAGCGCGACGTCGCCGACCTCCTGCGCCAGGAGCTCCAGAAGGTCGACGCCCCGGACGACCAGCTTGCGCGGCTCGGCCTGGCGTAGCCGCGCCTACAGGCTGCGGACGTCTTTGGAGGCCAGGCCGCCCACAAAGGCGAGCACGATCGCCACAGAGCAGAAGAGCGCGATAGCGTGCGGCGCCCCGAGCCATTGCTCGGCGACGTAACCGAGGAGCAGGCTCCCAAAGGGGTTCAGGCCCTGGACCATCGTGTACAGCGAGAGCACGCGGCCGCGGTACTCGTTCTCCAGGTTGAGCTGCAGGAGCGTCTGGTTGAACGTCGAAAAGACCACCAGCCCGAGACCGCCGAGAATGAGGAAGAGCAGCGAAAGCACGTATACGCGGGAGAACGAGAACGCCAGGATCATCGTCATGTAGGTCATGAGTGCGATGCTGGCGATGGAGCCTTTGTGGCGGATATTCGCGAGCGATGCCACGAAGAGCGCACTCACAAGCGATCCGATCCCCACGCCGGTTTGGAGCACTCCGAAGCCGGTCCCTCCGACGTGCAGGTAGTTCTTCGCAATGTTCGGGACCATCTGCAAGTAGGGAAACACGAGCGCGCTGGGTATCGCCTGGAGTGCGGTCAGGCGTAGCAACGTCTTGTGTTTGACCAGATACACCACCCCCAGGCGGATACCCTGCAAAACCGGCTCCCGCTGTTTTGGGGGCGCCTGGACGAACCGCATCTGGACAAGGCTGAGGACGCCGACGATGAAGAAGACAAACTCGGCGAAAAACACCGACGAGATGCTGATGCCGACGATGAAGCCGGCGATGCCCGGCCCGACGACACGCGCCATGTTGTTGACCATCGAATTCAGCGCGATCGCGTTGGGAAGTTGCTCCTCGCCGACGGCGTCGAAGACCAGGTACTGCCGCACGGGGTTGGAGACGCTGCTCGACAATCCCCCGATGAACGCGGTGATGTAGAGCTGCCAGACGGCGATATTGCCGGTCGCCACGAGGATGCCGATGGCCAGCGCGTTGCAGGCCTGGACGGCGGCCGCCGCGCCCGCGAGCTTGCGGCGGTCGACGCGCTCGGCAAGGGCGCCCGCGAACGGCGAGATGAAAATGATGCTGAACCCGCGGACGAACTGGACGAGGCCGAGCTGGAATGGAGAGTTCGTGAGCTGCTGGACAAGCCACCCCTGTCCGATCTGCTCCATCCACATCGCAAAGCTGCTGCCGAGCGTGCCGCCCAGCAACCAGCGGAAATTCAGGCTGCTGAATGAGCCGAAGGTGACCGACGCACGTGACGGCGTGGAACTAGCCGCCTGAATTTCTGCCTCGAGTCGCGAGGGCGGCGTTACCGTGGCCGTTGGCTTCATGCGCGCTTCCCATAATGGGCACCAACTGGCCTTACTGCTAACAACAACGAGCGATGCTGGCGAAACCCGTGGCGGGCGCTGCCCACGTTGCTCAGGCGCGCCTCCGCTGCCATTCGAGAAGGTTCGCGAGCGCGATTCCCGCGCGCTTGACGGTGGGATAGGTAGCGAGCCCGGCCCGCCAGCAGCGCTCCTCGAATTCCATCGACCAGCGAATCTCGGCGCCGGTGCTCGGCGCGCTGAGCGCGGCCACCACCGGCTTGCCCGACGTCTCCTGGATCTTCCGGAGCGATTCAACCTGGCGCTCCATCCGCGAACCCGCGTCAGCGCCGCGAGCGCCCCAGCCGCCGCCCGCTCCCGTGTGATAGAGCAGCGCGTCGATGTTCTCCGCCTGTGCGCAGGGCATGAGCGTCGCCTCGAAGCCAGAGTCTTCCCAGAGGCTCGTCGTGTCGACCGGATTGCGGATGCTCGTTCCCGCGTCGCGCGTCACCCTGGCGAGTGCTTGCTGAACGGCCTCCGGCAAGACCGGAACCTTCAGCCCGGCGGCGTCGAGGTCGTCCGCGGCGAGGACGCTTGTCCCGCCGCCCCCGCCGACCACCGCCAGGTTCGGCCCGGCCATCCGCTTCACGAAGCGGAACGTCACGGCCATGTCGACCAGCTCCTCCATGCTCTCGACGCGGACCG
>JAKALX010000538.1 GCA_021823905.1 Chloroflexota bacterium
GATGACGATGGTCCCGTCGCTCGCGTCGCGCTCGAAGACCGCCTTCTTCACCTTCTGAAACACGCCCTGGCCGCGGATCGCGTCGCTCAGCGCCTCCGGGCCGTCGAGCGAGACTGTCACGAGGTGGCCCGGCACCGACGGGATGCCATAGGTCCCATTCGTCACGATCGAGGCGCTCTCGAACAGTTCCATCCCCTTGAGGACGAGATCCCGCCGGATCATGGGCTCCCCGCCCATGAAGAGCATCGAGCGGATGTGATGCTTGTCGCGGAGGACCTCGAGCTGATGGAGCATCGTCGCGTCGTCCATCTTGTCTTTGGGGCGATTCGGATTGTCTGCCCTGAAGACGAAGCAGTGTGTGCACGAGAGGTTGCACACGTTCGTGACGTTGACGAGCGCGCCCCCGTAAGTACGGTCGCCGAAGTCGGTCGGCTCCCGGAGCGCTTCGACGCTGATGACCTGTCTGTCCATCTCCCTACCTCGCGGAACAACGCCGTACTCTACCACGTCCGATTCCCGCCCGATGCGCGCGACGGATGCGAACCGAGTCCGGCGCGGGTTACGCCGCCGAGCAGATAGAATGGCCGCCGGAGGATGTGAATGGCCGGCGTGAACGTCAACGGCAGCGCGCATGAGGCTCCAGATCCGGCGCGGAACCTGCTGAGCTACCTGCGCTTCGACCTCGGCCTGACGGGTACGAAGTACGGCTGCGGCGAGGGCCTCTGTGGCGCGTGCACGATCCTCGTCGACGGTCAGCCGATGCGCTCCTGTCAGACGACGGTCGGTGCGGTAGCGGGCGGAAGCATCACAACGATCGAGGGGCTGGCAAAGGACGGCGTCCTGCATCCGGTGCAACAGGCGTTCGTGGACGAAACCGCGTTCCAGTGCGGCTATTGCACACCGGGGTTCATCATGACTGCGGCCGGCCTGCTCGAGCGCGAGCCGTGCCCCAACGCCGGCCAGGTTCGCGAAGCGCTCGCCGACAACATCTGCCGCTGCGGCGCCTACCAGCGCATCGAGCTGGCCGTTCACAGGGCGGCCAGTGCCATGACCGAGGGGCCGCGATGACCTCCTCGCAGACAACCGCGGGTGAGGGGCTGCGCGTCGTCGGTCCCGTACCGATGCCGTTCCCGCAGCAGCGCACCGGCTATGCGGCGACGGCGTACGGCGGCTCAGAGCCTTCTCCGGACGAGCCTACCTGGCTGATCCTCCGGCCCGACGGGCGAGCGACCGCCTTCGCCGGGAAAGTCGAGTACGGCCAGGGCATTCGCACGGGCCTGGCGATAGAAGTCGCTGACGAGTTACGCCTGCCAATCGACGCGGTCGGCGTGGTCCTGGGCGATACAAACCTGGTCCCATGGGACATGGGCACGTTTGGCAGCCAATCGACACGCAACGTTGGCCTCCAGCTGCGAAAGGCCGCCGCAACGGCCCGCGCCGCGCTGCTTGAACTCGCCGCCGACCGTCTTGACCTCCCGTCCGCGGAACTCGAGGCTCGGGAGGGCCGTGTCGTCTCGCTGTCCGACCCCCAGCGGTCGATCTCGTACGCGGAGTTGCTTGCCGGCCGGTCGCTGGAGCGGCGCATAGCCGACGACGTCGCCCTGCTCGAACCGGCGAAATTCACCGTGATGGGCGCCGAGCACCGCCGCATTGACGCGCTCGCTCGGGTCACCGGCGCGGCGGTGTATTCGCAGGACGTCCAGGTCGACGGCATGCTCTTTGCAGCAATGGCGCGGCCCCCGTCCTATGGCGCGAAACTGATCGACGCCGATGCGCGGGCCGCCGAGCAAATGCCAGGGGTTGTGGGCGTCTTCCGCGACGGCGGCATCCTCGCCGTACTTGCCGAGAGCGACGAGGCAGCGGAGCTGGGCCTTCGCGTCCTGCGCACCCAGTGGGACGAGCGCCGCGACCACATCGGGCGGTTCGACATCCCAAAGCACCTTCTGGAGACCGCGGAGGAGCCCGTGACGATCCAGGAGCGTGGATCGCTGGACGAAGGCTTCGCCCTGGCGGACCACGTCCTCGAAGCGACCTATTACGTGCCGTACGTCTCGAACATGGCGATGGAGCCGCGCGCCGCCGTTGCCGAATGGTCGGGCGAGTCCCTGACGGTCTGGGCCGGCTCGCAGCGCCCGTTTGGAATCCGCACCGAGCTCGCCCAGCATTTCGGCATCCCAGAAGACCGCGTCCATGTGATCAGCACGGAAATCGGCGGCGGCTTCGGCGGCAAGAGCGTCTACCGCCCGGCAATGGAAGCCGCCGTCCTCGCGAAGCTATCCGGTCGCCCGGTGCGCGTCGCCTGGAGCCGCGCCGAGGAGATCGCGTGGGCTACCTTCCGGCCCGCCGCGGTCATCGAGGTGCGGAGTGGGTTCAAGGGCGACGGCCGGCTCGTGGCCTGGTCCTTCGAAGCCGTACACGCCGCGAAAGCGCGGCCGCTGATCGGCCAGCGCGGCTCCGACACCCCGTACGACGTAGCCAACGTTCACGTGACCGTGGCTGCCGGCGACGGCCCGCTGCCGGCCGGATCGTTCCGGTCGCTCGGCGGCGCGGTGAACCACTTCGCCCGCGAAGTCCACATGGACGAAATTGCCGCGGCGCTCGAGATCGACCCGGTCGAACTGCGACT
>JAKALX010000083.1 GCA_021823905.1 Chloroflexota bacterium
GACTTCGCGAGCACCGGACTGGGGCCGCTGCTCGATTCACTCTCCGCGCCGGCGGTGATTCCGGGGCGGCCGCTGACCGGAGATGTCCGTTCGATCAGCGCGTGGGTCAAGGGCGAGAAGGATCTCCACCAGATGACACTCTGGGCCCGCTACCGCGACGCGACGGGGCGGTACGACGTCGCGGAGCTGGGGATGGCGGATACCGGCGGGGTCTGGCGCCAACTGACCGCTTCGCTCGTGGGCCGTGGCGCAACGTCTCCCATCTCACTGGTCTCGATCGCGATCACCATGCCGCCGAATCTCGCCTCGACCGTCTACCCGCCGCTGTTGATTGACGACATAACTGCCTCAACCCTGGACGGAGCTTCCCAGGTCGTCGACGATTTCGAATCCGGGCTGCACTGGAGCGCCTTGCCGATCCGCGCGCGCGAGCAGGATACGGTCACCCTGGTCAAAGACAGCTCCCACGCGGGACAGGGAGCTGTCCGGATGAGTTTCGGGCCGGGGACGGTGAACGAGGTTCGCGGCCTCTACACCACGACCCAGTCGCTGCCGCTCGACGTCGTCGCGAGCGAATCTTTCCTCGCGGCGACCGGGCTCAAGGTGGGCACGAGCGCCATGCTCTTGATCGGCCGTGGGACGCTGACGCCCGTGACGATTCGGGGCAGTTACCGGCTGTTCCCAACGCTTCCCGGCGCCGCCGGCGGGTCGGTCGTGTTCGACCGTGACCAGCTCGCAACCTGGGGGGAGACCGCCGGCTTCAACGACGCGTTCGATCTCGTACCCGGCGAGGCGCTGGTAAGGCTCCGGCCCGGCGCCGACAGCGACGCCGTCGGCAAGGCGCTCGCCGAACGGCTCACCGATCCGAGCTACGGCGTGCCGCAGGTCATGAGCCGCCAGAGCCAGCTCGATTCGAACCGCAGGAATCCGCTCATCGCCGCCGGGGGCAGCGGCATCCTCTTCGTGGCGTTTGCGGCCATCCTCGTGCTGGTCGCGGCCGCGCTTTTGCTCTCGCTCCTGACTTCCGTCGCCCGGCGGCGGGTCGAGCTCGGAGTCGTGCGCGCCCTGGGAGTCTCCCAATGGCAGGTGCTGCGCATGCTCACCATGGAATATGCAACGGTTGCGGTGGTGGGTACCGTGATTGGATCGGCGCTGGGCGTCGTCATCGGACGGCAGATGCTGGGGTTCCTGGACGTGACCGAAACGGGCGCGAAAATCGAGCCCGGCTTCATCTTGCAGACGCGCTGGGATCTCGTCGCCGGAGGGGTTGGCGCTGTGCTCGTCCTCTTTGCCGCCGGGCTGTTCCTGGCGACCCGGATCGTTGCGAAGACCGGCTCCGAGGTGCTCCGGACCGAGTAACGGCTCAGCGCGTGGACGCCGGCCGAACGAGAACCGCGGCTCGGGGGTCGGCCGGACCGGCGCCACCGAAGGCGAGCAAGTCGCCGTCGTGGATGTCGGCGGTGGTCCCCGGTCCGAGGCGAAAGATCGGCGCGCGCGGCGAGACGTCGATTCGGACAGGCACGGGGCTGCCCTTCAGCGTGACGCTGTCCGCGGTCACCTGCTCGATCACGCCGCCCAGGATGACCTGGTCGTCCGCTGCGGGAGCGGCTTCGTTGCCGGCGAAGCCCGCGGCGGAGCGCGCAAGCTGCGCGGATCCGGGCGTCGCGCCGGGGATAGCGACGAGGGCGTGGATCGAGAAGTTGCGCACGGCGTTCGAAACCCCGATGACGGCCAGCCAGTCGCCCGGCTTGAAGTCGGCCGGTCCAGCCGCTCTCAGCACCTCGACGCGAAGCGACGGGGCCAGCGTGAGCTGTTGGACCGGAGCGTTGGCCGGATCCTTCGACGCCTCGGCGACGAGGGAAACGCTGCCCTGGGCGGTCTGCTTGACGATATAGCGGTTGGCGCCGGGCGCAGGCAGAGGGTTCGAGAACGCTGAGGCGTCGGGGCGCGTGGTCTCATGGCCGACGCGCTGGGAGAGCCAGGCGATCCCGCCAAGAACACCCACGGCGGCCGCGACGAGGATGGCTGGCGCCGCCAGCGAGCCTATCCAGCTTCCGCCCGGCGCGGCGGCTCGTTCTTGCATGGGGGCATCCTACGCTCGCGCCGCCATGAACTCACCTTGCGCCCACGACGCCGGTCGCGCGCAGTCTGTGGATTTCGTCGGCGGGGAATCCGAGCTCCGCGAGGAAGCTGTCGGTATGCTGGTCAAGGAGCGGTGCGGAAGACCGGATGCTCGTCGGCGTTGCGTCCATGCGCAGCGCCGGTCCGAACGTCCGGTAGGCGCCGAAGAGTGGGTGTTCGAGCTCGACCACGAAGCCGTTCTCGGTGAGCTGCGGATCGCGCATGGCGTCGGGCGGAAAGTTGAGGCGGCCGCAGGGCACGCCGCCGGCGCGCAGAAGGCCGATCCATTCGTCGGAGGCCTTCGAGGCGAACAACTCCTCCACCTGCCGGACAAGCAGCGTGAGCCGTTCGCGCGCTTCGGGGGCTCCGAGGTCGAAGCCGGGTTCGGTGCGTGGATCGTGGACGCCGGTGACGGCGCGGAAGCGCGCGTTGAGCTGCGGGCTCAGGCAGCCAACCGAGACGAAGCCGTCGCTGGTTCGGTAGTGGCGGAAGTAGATGTTCGCGTAGCCGCCGCGGAGGTAGTTCTGCTCCCAGATCGCGCGCTGCTCCGCGTAGCCCGCGCCGTGCGCACGCGCGTCTGCGATCTGTTCACGGAATGCCTCGTCCGAAGGCGGATCGGTGGCGGCGAACCAGCTCAGTAGCTGGTGGCCGAGCGCCATCGCCGTCCCGAGGAGCGACGTTTCGACGCGTTGCCCTTCGCCGGTGAGGTCGCGATGGCGAAGCGCGGCGACGACACCAAGGGCCGAGAATGCGCCGGTACCCATGTCGTTGAACGCGGGCCGGATGTTCACGGGCACTCCGTCGCGTTCGCGTGCGGCGAGCACGGCCGTGCCGGAGACGCCCTGGACGACGACGTCGTAACCCGGATCGCCGCCCAACGGCCCGTTCCTGCCGAGGGGAACGTGCTCGAGATAGATGAGCCTCGGATTGACTGCGGCGAAGTCGTCGTAGCCGAGCCTGTAGCGCGGCAGATCTGACGGTTTCAGCGACACCATGACCACGTCCGCCCAACGAGCGAGCGCCTCCACGACGGGTCTGGCCGCGGGACTCGTCACGTCCAGGCAGATGGTGCGCTTGCCGCGGTTCACGAGGGTATATCCCTTGCTCTCGCCCGGGAGAATCGGCTCCATCGTGTGGCGGATGCCGTCTCCAGACGGCGGCTCGACCTTGACGACGTCGGCGCCCATGTCGGCGAGCAAGACGCCCGCGAACGGGACGGCCAGCGCCTGCGCGATTTCCACGACGCGGACACCCTCGAGGGCGCCCTCTGCTGTCTTTCGATCCATGGCGCGAGAGCATACAGGAGCGGGCGGCGCACTGTGCGTTGCCGGCAGGCGGAACAAGCGGCAGGGGCCCGGCGGTTGTAGGATCTGGCCACGTACGTCCCAGGAAGGATCTCCCACAACAATGGAACTGGCTCCCAGGAAGGCCGGCTTTGACCCGGCTCGGCTCGATCGCATCACCGGCCACCTCAACCGGAACTACATCGACCCCGGCAAGATCGCCGGCTGCCAGGTGCTGGTGGCTCGCCACGGGCATGTGGCGTACTTCAAGTCGTTCGGTCAGATGGATCGCGAGCGCCAGAAGCCGATGCGCGACGACACGATCTTCCGGATCTATTCGATGTCGAAGCCGATCACGTCGGTCGCCTTGATGTCGCTCTACGAGCAGGGCCACTTCCAGCTCAATGACCCGGTGTCGCGCGTAATCCCCGAGTGGAAGGGCCAGCGGGTCTGGGTCTCCGGCGAGGGCGAATCGATGGAGACGCGCGAGCCGGAGCAGCCGATGACCTTTCGGCACGTGCTCAGCCACACCGGCGGCCTCACCTATGGCGGGACGAACCATCCGGTCGACCGCGTCTACCAGGCGGTGGGCGTACGCCGCGGCGAGGGCGAGACGCTGCGCACGTTCGTCGAAAAGCTGGCTCAGGTTCCGCTGCGCTACGCGCCGGGCGAGCGCTGGATGTACTCGCTTTCGACGGACGTCTGCGGCTACCTCGTGCAGGCGATCTCCGGCAAGCGCTTCGACCAGTACCTCCAGGAGACGATCTTCGACCCGCTCGGGATGAAGGACACGTCCTTCTCGGTGGCGCCGGAGAACGTTGAGCGGTTCGCGGCGAACTACGAGCGGGCGCCCGACAAGACGCTCCGGTTGATCGACGACCCGGCGAGCAGCACGTATCTCAAGCAGCCCGCCTTCTTCTCCGGCGGCGGCGGCCTGACGGGTACCACTGCCGACTACTTCCGCTTCTGCGAGATGCTTCGCTGCGGTGGCGAACTGGACGGGCACCGGATTCTCGGGCCACGGACGATCGAGTTGATGACGAAGAACCACCTCGCGGGCGGTCGCGACCTGACGCAGATGGCGATCGGCGCGTTCTCGGAAACGGCGTATGAGGGCGTGGGTTTCGGCCTCGGCTTCGCGACGACGCTGAGCGAGGTCGCTTCTGGCGGGCTCGGCGCCGGCGACTACTACTGGGGCGGCGCGGCCTCGACAATCTTCTGGGTCGATCCGAAAGAGGACATCAGCGTGATCTTCATGACACAACTGATGCCGTCGGCGACGTTCAACTTCCGCGGGCAATTGAAGAGCATCGTCTATTCGTCGATCGTGGACTGAGCCGGTGGGCACGGTACTTGCCCGGAGTTGAATCGAAAACGCCGGAAAGTGGGCTGAGCTTCCACGTCTGCTGAGCGTGTGCTAACCTGCGGGAGCCGAAGGCGCTGGCGCGGGGTGTCCGCTCCACTCGCGCGCCGCCCTTCGGCTATTTCTTTGCCCGGAAAGTGGCCACGCTAGCTTGCGCCGGTCCGTATACTCGCGGGCGATGAGCACCTACGACAGGCTGCGGCCACTCCTCGAACCGCGTTCCGTCGCCGTGGTGGGCGTCTCCCGCCAGGGCAAGCAGGGCGCGGTCTTCCTCCAGGGGCTGCTGGACCCCGGCTTCAAGGGCCCGATCTACGTCGTCAACCCCTCGGCGGACGAGGTCATGGGCGTGAAGGCCTATCCATCGATCGCGGCTCTGCCCGAGACTCCCGATCTGGCGGTCCTCACCCTTCCAGCGGAGCCGGCTATCGGCGTGGTTGCCGAGTGCGCGGCGCGGGGAGTGCCAGGAGCGGCCCTCTTCACGGCCGGGTTCAACGAGCTGGCGACCCCCGAGGGCGACGATCGTGCCAGGCGTCTCCTGGCGGCTGCTGGCGGCAAAACGCGCCTCATCGGCCCGAACGGGATGGGTGTCTACAACCCGCGGCGCGGCATCGCGATGTTTTCCGGGATGCCTGCCGTGGCCGGCAACGTCGCCCTGGTTTCGCAGTCCGGGTCGCTCACGCAGGCGCTCGTGCGGGCGGTGGCCGCGCGAGGATTCGGCTTCAGCAAGGCAGTCTCGATGGGGAACCAGCTCGACCTGAACGCGGCTGACTACTTCGAGTTCCTGGCTGATGACCCGGAGACGAACGTTATCGGCGCGTACATCGAGGGTGTGCCCGACGGGAAGCGCTTCGAGCAGGCGCTGCGGCGGGCGGCCGCGGCGAAGCCCGTGGTTCTCTGGAAAGCCGGGCGAGTGGCGGCGGGAGCGCGCGCGGCGCGGTCGCACACGGGCCAACTGGCGGGCGAGTACGCGGTCTGGCAGGGTCTTGCGCGGCAGGCGGGCGCCATCCTGGTGCGCGAGGCGGAGGAGCTGGTCGACACGCTCTCGCTGGCCGCCGCGGTCGGGCAACGGCCTTCCCTCGGCCGGCGAATCGCGATCGTGACCGGTCCGGGTGGGCCCGCAGTCAGCGCCAGCGACGCCTGCGAGGAGGCCGGCCTCGAGCTTGCGCAGTTCTCGGAGCCAACGCTGGCCAGGCTCCGTCTGATGGTCGCGGCGGCAGGGACGAGCGTTCGTAACCCCGTCGACGTCGGGATGGTGCTGCAGGGTGCGGCAGAGGTGTACGGGCGCTGTCTCGAAGTCGCGCTCGCCGACCCGAATGTCGACACCGCGGTTGTCATCGGTGGAGAGCGCGGGAACGAGGACGGGTTCGGCCAGATGCTGGCGAAGGCCGCGGAAGCCTCGGGCAAACAGGTACTGCATGCCCTGGACGGCGGTCCAGCGTCCGTTCACGAACTCCTCGCCGCAGCCAACGTCGGGACGGCGCCCAGCGCCGAACGGTGCCTGCGCGCCTATGCGCGGCTTGCGGATCGCTGAGCGGGCCCGCGAGGGGTGCGTCTCAGGTCTTTGCATCGAAGTGACCCAGCCGAGGCTGGAGAGCCCAGACACTATCCGAGGCCCGACCCGTAGGGAGGGCGTACCCGTGATACGCCATGGGAGCTCCCGCGAAAGCGCCGGTGGTGCCCACCGCCTCGCTCCCGTTCGCGTCTCCCTCCGTCCAACACACGCCAAAACACGAGACGCACCCACTCGCAAGTCTGCGAACCGCCGCGTGGTACCATCCAGAGCTGTGGCACAGCAGCGCTTCCGGGTGTGGTTTCGCAAAGGCGAGCGGGTGCGCTACATCTCGCACCTCGACGTGCTGAGGTCGTGGGAGCGGTCGATCCGTCGAGCCGGTCTGCCGCTCGCTTACTCGCAGGGATTTACGCCCCACCCGAAGATCGCGTTCGCCGGGCCGTTGCCGCTCGGGTTCATGAGCGAAGCGGAGATCATGGACGTAACGCTGGACGAGCGCGTCGATCCCGGGGACTTCGAACGAAGGCTGGCAGCCGAGTCCACCGAGGACCTGGCGATCGTCGGCGTCGAGGAAGTCCCGATGACGTCACCTCAGCCGCAGGCCTCGGTCGCATGGGCCGACTACGAAGCCGAGCTGCCGGGCGTCGAGATTGCGGCCGCGAAGACCACGATCGGGGCCTTCCTGGACGCGACGGAGTTCCCCTGGACCGAGCAGCGGGGGGAGAAGGTGCGAAGCTACGACCTGCGGGACGTGGTCGCCCGCCTGGAGGTGAAACCCGAGGGCGGCGGTGTGCGCCTGGCGATGCGGCTGCGGGCGAATCAGGAGATCACCGGCCGGCCGGAGCAGGTGGTCGCGGCGTTGTTCCCGGGTGTTGACGTCGAGGTGTACCGCCGAACAGGGATTGTTTTGGACGAGCCCTCACCGGCGCGCGAGGCGTGGCGGCGGAAAGGCCAGTACGCGTCATGACCAGGGTGGCGGTCCGGGAGGCGCGGATCGAAGACGCGGAGCCGGTGTTCCATGCCTGGCAGGCGCTGCGGGCCTACTACGCCTCGGTGGACCGGCGGATCATCCCGGCTCCGATCGCGCGCGAGGAGTTCGTGGCGGCGTACGCGGAACGGCTTGCCTCGCCGGGTGCGGCCTCGTTCGTGGCCGTGGAAGGAACCCGGCTCGTGGGGTTCATCAGCGCGACGGTCGCCCAGAACCAGCCCGATCGCCTGCCGGAGCAGCATGTGGCGGTGGGCCAGCTCTATGTGGCGGAATCGCACCGGCGGCAGGGACTCGGGGTCGAGCTCTTCCGGGCGGTCGCTGCCTGGGCCTCGGCGCAGGAGGGCGTCAGCCACTTCGAGATGCCGGTGCTGGCGGCCGACGCTGAAGCGATGAACTTCTGGCGGTCGATTGGCTTCTCGCCGTTCATCCAGCGGCTCTGGGCGCCCCTGAGCGCCCCCGAAGCGGACGCCTGATGATTTACCTGGTGCGTCACGGGGAGACGAGCTTCAATCGGGACCGCCTCGGTTTGGGGCGCGCGGACCCGCCGCTGACCGATCTCGGGCGACGGCAGGCGGCGGCCGTGGCCGAGCGCCTGGCGCGCGAGCCCGTGACGCAGGTTCTTGCCAGTCCCCTGGCGAGAGCGCTGGAGACGGCGCGGGCCATCGCGGATCAGCACGCGCTGGCGCCTGACGTTCGGGCCGGGCTGACGGAACTCGACGCCGGCGAGGCCGACGGGGTGCCGCTGAGCGAGTTGAGCCTGCGCCACGGCGAGTTCCTCCAACGCTGGATGGGATCGGCGCCGGCGGACGTCCCGATGCCGGGCGGCGAGAGCGTTCGCGACGTTGCCCGCCGTCTGGCCGGTGTGATCGAGGAGCTTCGGCAGGCGGCCGACGAGTCGGTTGTCGTGGTCTCGCACAATTTCGTGCTGAAGACGCTTGTCTGCGAGCTCCTCCAAATCGACCTGCACCGGTTCCGGGCGATTGCCGTCGATCTCGCATCAGTCTCGACCATCGCCATAACGAGACGGGGTCCGTCCATCGTTTCGCTGAACGACTGTTGCCATCTCGATCGCTTGAACCTTGATCCAGCCGAGCGTAGCTTGTGAAACCAGATTGATGGCCATGTTGCCGCAAAGTCGCGCGCGATTGCTGTTCGCGGGGTGCGTACTGGTGGCGGTGTACTTTGCGTACGTCGCCGTGGCTGGTGCGATTCACAACCACCAGCTGGCCAATGAGCGCTCGGCCTCGGCCGCCGAAGTTGACGCCCTGACCGCGAAGAAGGCCTACCTGGAGGGCGTGCGCAAGTACGCCGCGTCGGATGCCTACGTGGAGCAGCAGGCGCGGCGCCAGCTCGGCTACGTTCGCGATGGGGAGATCCCGTTTGTCGTCATCAGCCCGCCGCAACAATCCGACGGGACGCCCGTCATCGGGGAGTGGTGGCAGCGGCTCTTCCCGCGTTAGCGCCCGCGACCCTCATCCGATCCTGACGGCTGCTTCTGATCGCGTTGCCCGCTTCGCTCGCGAGGAACGGCTTTTCAGGCGTGTCTCGAAGCTCCTGGTCGCGGTCTCTGGTGGTCCGGATTCGCTCGCCACGCTCATCGTGCTGAGGCATCTCCGCGAAGAGTTCGGGTTCGAGCTGGAGGCCTGCCATTTCGACCACCAGCTCCGGCCAGAATCGGAGGCGGACCGCGACCGCGTCCGGGCGATCTGTGAGTCGCTTGGTGTCGAGTGCGTCACCGGCGAAGGCGACGTCCGATCGGTGGCCACGCGGAACCGGGCGAGCCTCGAGGAGACGGCGCGGACGATGCGCTACCAGTTCCTCGCGTTCGTCGCCGGCAAGGAACAGTGCGACGCGATCGCCACGGGGCACACCGCGGACGACCAGGCGGAGACAGTCCTGATGCGCATCGTTCGCGGGTCGGGAGTTCGGGGAATCCGGGGGATACTTCCTTCGTCGAGCGTGCCCGGCGCGTCGTCGCAGCGGCTCCTCCGGCCGCTGCTCTGCCTTTCCCGCGCCGAGACCGTGGCGATCTGCGACGAAGCGGGCATCGAGCCGTTGAGCGACGCGAGCAACGCCGACCTTTCGATCGCACGGAACCGGGTTCGCCACGAAACCCTGCCTGCGTTGCGCGCCCTGAATCCCTCGATCGTCGCAGCCTTGCGCGGGCTGGCGGCAAGCGCGCGCGAAGTGTTCGCGGGTGTCGAGAAGGAGTCGATGGCCGTTCAGCCGCGGGAGCGCACGGCGATCGGGGCGATCTTCGACTCGGCCCCGTTCGCGGGCCTCCAGGACGAGGCGCGAACCCTCGTCATCGAGCGCGAGGCAGCGTTCTACCAGCTCGATCCCGAAGTGAACCGTACGCGCGTCGAGAACCTGCGGACGATGCTGCGGCGTGGCACGGGCGAGGTCCGCTTCGGCGACACGGTGGTCGAGGCCTCGTCCGGACGGGTGCGGGTGGGCCCGCAGGTGGAGGAAGCCGAGCCGTTCGAGGCGAAGGTGCTGAACGTGCCGGGAACGACGCTCGCCGGCCTCTGGCGGGTTGATGTTGGGACGGAGCCGCTGCCCCCGGCGCCTGGAGCGCTGGCGGCGGCTATCGACGCGCGTTCGATTCACGGCGCACTGCGCGTGCGCTCGCTGAACCCGGCGGATCGGATGCGCTTTCACGGCATCGAGCGGCGAGCCCACGACGTGCTCTCGAATCAGAAAATCCCGCGCTGGGAGCGGCCGGGCGCGGTGGCGATCGCGGACTCGGCGCATGTCCTGGCGCTGTTCACCGCCGGCGGGGCCATCGCCGATGCGGCGACCGGCGACGATTGCTGGCACGTGCGCGTCAGCCCGGCTCCCGCGCGCTGAACGTGGCGGCTCAGCGCTTGAACTGGCGGAAGAACCGCGCGAGCTGTTCGTGAAGCCCCGGCTCGCCCGCCAGCAGGCCGCGAACCCAGGTGTCCTGCTTGTTGAACTGGATCGGCTCGCCGAAGATGTCGCTCGCGCGGAGGCCGGCCGCCTTGCAGAGCGCGACCCCGGCGGCAACGTCCCACTCGCTCCGGCCTGAAGCGGTCAGGACGACGTCGCCCCGGCCGGCCGCGACAAGTGCAAGACGGTAAGCCACGCTGCCCACGCCGCGCGTCTTCGCCTCGGGCGGGAGCGGCGGAATGTCGTCCGAACGCTGCTCGCCGCGGCCGATGAGGACGTCGAACTTGCGCGTGAGGCGGCTCGGCTCGCGTTCCCCAGCCCCAAGGCAAACGGCCGCATGCATCTCGTCGACGGCCGGGTTGTAGACGACGCCCAGCGCTGGTTTCCCCGCGATCACGAGCCCGACCGAAACCGCGTACTCGGGGACGCCCTGGAGGTACTCTCGCGTGCCGTCGATCGGGTCGACGATCCAGACACGCTCGCGGTCGAGGCGGTGGTCGGTGTCGGTGTGTTCTTCGCTCAGCCAGCCGTCGCCCGGAAAGCGGCCGGTGAGCGCATCGAAGAGGATCTCGGCGGCGTGGATGTCGGCTTCCGAGACGAGCTCGTAGCCCTCCTTGCGGCTATAGCGCACGCCTTCGCGGCGATAACGCGCGACCTCCTCGCCCGCCCTGCGCGCCGCCGCGACCGCGACTCTCAGCTCCTCTTCGAGCATCCTGATCACCGCGAAGACGCGAAGGACGCAAAGAGCGTCTTGGACGAGACCTTCGCGCCCTTTGCGTCTTTGCGGCTCTGAATCATGCGAAGGCCGCAAACGCTTCTTCGAACGCCTTCATCTGGCCGCCCTTTGTCGAGGCGGGCGCCAGGATGGGCGTCTTCATGCCGGCGGCGAACCACTTCTCGAGGCCCTCGCGGACCTGCTTGACGCTCCCGAAAAGGGTCGAGTCGGCGAGCCAGCGGTCGGTCATGAGGCTCGCGAGCTTGTCGCGCTCGCCGGCTGCGAGCGCCTTCTCAACCGCTTCCATCTCCTCGACGTACCCGGCTTCCTTCCAGTAGTTGCGGTAGTTGGGGAGATTGAGGTAGCCCAGCATCGACTTCCGGCAGACCGCGGCGGCCGCTTCGCGGTCGTCGTCGATGCAGGTGGGCAGCATGTTCCCGACGAAGAAGTCGCCGGCTCGCTTTTCGGCGGGGATATGGCTGAGCGAGGCCGGCAGATGCGAGAGCGAGGCGTTCGCCCACATGGCG
>JAKALX010000084.1 GCA_021823905.1 Chloroflexota bacterium
CGCGCCCAGCCGTCGCCGTAGCAACAGTGGCAGTGCGCACATCGCAATCCCGAAGATCGCCGCGGAAAGCCGCGCCGTGTAGTCGTTCGTCCCGAACAGGAAGAACACCAGCGCCTCGGCGTGGTAGTAGAACGGCCCGTGGAAGATCGGGCTGTGGTGATAATTCCCCTGCAGCAGGCTCCACGACCACTGGGCGTGGATGCTCTCGTCGTGGTGCAGCGCCCGGTCCCCGAGGTTCCAGAACCGCAATGCGAACGCCGCCGCCAGGATGACCGCGTACACGATCACCTCGCGCCGCACGGAAATCCGCGCCGAAAGAACGCGATCGAGCGCCGCCGGCCGGGAGATCGCGTTCACTGTCACTGGCTCGCCTTCACATAGACCGTCGCCGGGACTTCGCTGCGCCCAAGCGAGGCCCGGTCCGACAGCCACTTGAGGTAGGCAAGAAACCCGTCCGTCGGCACGTCTGGCTCCAGGAGCAGGTTCCAGCTCACGTCGACCGCGTTGTAGCCGTCGGGCCGCGGGAGATCTTTTGGCCACACAACCACCGACGCGTCACCTGGCACGCGCGACGCGACCACGATGTCGCCGGAGTCCCGGAACGGCCACGTCATCTCCTCGGCGAACCGTTCGTGGACGACGATCAATCCTCCGTGCTCGTGCGCGAGCTGGAGCGCCGTGTCGCGTAACTGCCGTGCCTGCACGGGACTCACCGGCGACGGTACCGGCTCTCCGCTCGAGCTGAACGAAACCCCCATCCCGGCCGACACGAACAACGGCACGCCGATCACGAGCGCTGGCGCCAGCAACGCGGCAACCGCCCGCCGTTCCCAGCAGGCCGCGCCGAGAGCTACCAGCGCCAGGAGAAGGAGCACCGTCACCAGCAGCTTCTCCCCGTTGTCCGTCGCCTGCCCATTCCGCGCCCACGTCAGCATGAACACCAGCGCGATCGCCGCTGCGAAGAGCGCGATCGGCACGAGGAAGCGCGCATAACGCCAGTCGGCCCGGACCATCGCATCCACGCCTTCGGCGAGCGCCGGTCCCGCCAGGAGAGCCAGCGGTAGCGTCAGGGCCACCACCGGCGCCGGGCTGTGCGCGGTCCCCGAAACCAGCAACCAGAGCAACGCAACCCCCGCCCACGCGAGCAGGACGAGATCGTGTGCCTCTGCGGCGCCACGCCGCCTCAGCCTGACGCCGAGCAACACCGCTGCCGCCAGCCCGGCGGCGACAACCGGCGCAACGTACAGCGCCGTGATCTCCAGGCTGTTCGCCGTCGACCACATCTGGTCGAACGACGCCGCGAACAACGCGAATGGCGGCACGCGCAGCCCGCCGTCGAACCCCATGCCGAACCTGGCGCTCGCCGCGAGGTTGCCAACAATTGCGCCGCCCGCGCCCCATGCAGCCGCTTGCCGGTCGGGGTACTCCCGCCTCGCCAGCGCAACTCCCCCGGCGCCGAGAGCGAGCACCAGCGGGATAGGCCCCGCGGTCGCGACCAGAAATCCGATCGCCGCCCACGTCCACGGCCGAAGCCCCTTCCGCCCGATCGCGACGAACAGCCAGGCGGCGATCGCCAGGTCGAATCCCATCGCCGAAGCCGACGTCCCCAGTGAAATCGCCGGTCCGTCGAAAGCCAGCAACAACAGCGCGATCAGCGCCCCGGCCTCACCGAGTCGCGGCCGCAGGAACCAGACTGCCGCTGGGATGGTCGCTGTCGCCGCAAACGCCACGATTCGCGCCGGGATCGCCGAGTCGGAGATGTGCAAGAGCAGCGTCGTGAGCGCCTGGAAGAGTGTCGGCACGAAGCGGTCGTCCGCGACGCCGATCCGCGCCTGCCAGGCGCCCGAAAGATGTACCAGCTCGGCGCCGCCAACCGGCGTGTGCCAGATCGTCCCCAGTCGCAGCAGCAGGAATCCAGCCGTGGTCACCGCCCACGCGATCGCGCTCACGCTGATCGAAAAGAGCGCTTCCGGCCGTTCGGATTCTGGAGCCACCGCTGTCAGCTCCGGGTTCACGAGGTGTGCACCACGCGATACGCCGGCAGTTCGTACACGCGATACGGCCCCGACTGGAACGCCACGTCGAGGAACTGGGCAAACGGGGCCATCGTCGTTGCGGGATAGCGGGCCGACACACCGGTCTCGAGCTCTCCAAGAACGACATAATGCGCACCAAGCTGACGGAGCGCCTCGAGCACGACCGTCGGGTTGGGGTCCGTGTACACGCGATCGACGAGGTCCTGCCGGCGTTCGAGCTCGTTCCTCACCGCCGCGGTGTCTCCGCGCCATTGGATCTCGTGGAAGAACCAGCCGATCGGCGTTGATCGTCCCGTTCGCTGGCTGATTCGCGCGGCATCGCTGTAGTCCACGTTTCCGTCAATCACTTGCGGCTTCTGGTCGTTGTTCGCCGCCCATTTGCGCCCGCTCGCCTCGATGATGACCGCGCCCGGGTCGGTGTGCTCGCGAACCCATCGGGTCAGAGCGTACTCGTCGGGGTTGGTCCGCGCGAGAAACGCGTTTCCGTCCAGCGCCGTGTCTTTTTGGAATCCTTCCGTGCGGTTCGCCGCCGCCGTGAGCGGATAGACGAGGCCCGCCGCAACCACCACGCAGACCGGCGCCGCCAGCCATCCGCTCGCTGCCCGTCGCGTCCACGCCTGCCGCAGCGCCGCCACCACCGCTACGGCGCCGCCCAGCGACAGCAACATCCACGCCTGGTACGTCAGCTTGAAGACCGTGTTCAGCCGCGGCGTCACCCCCGCAAAGATGTCCCTGATGTAGAACAGCTCCGCTCCAAAGATCAGCAGCGCACCCAGCGCGCAGACCGCCGCGACCGGCGCCGCCGCGCTCCGCCTCAAGAACAGCACGACGGCCGCCGTCGTCAGCAGCCACACGATCAGCCCGTACGCAAGGAGCGTCACCCAGCCGCCGGCGGATCGCGCGTCCACTGCCGCCGAAAGATCGCCCTGGAACTCTACCATCGCCAGCCATAGCCCGAATGGCAGCATCGGTACCCAGAGCGTGCCCATGCCGGCGTCGAGGATCAGCCCGCGCGGCGTCCGCCGGAACGCCCAGGTGACGACCATCAGGCCCGCCAGCAGGATCGGCCCAAACTGCATGAATGCGTGCGGCGGCCGTGTCCCTTTCCCGACGTACGCCTCGAATCCCGAAGCCTGCGAGCTGAAGTCCCGGTACCACGGCACGTACAGCACCACCGCCAGCGCCAGCACCGGTCCCAGGTAGGCGAGCGCGGCGAGCGTCGCGGCGCCTCGTCCGCCCGTGTCGTCGCCACCGCGCGCAGCTGCTCGCAGATTCCGCGCCAGCACTGCCAGCGCCAGCACGCCCGTGAACGTCAGGATGTCCCAGGCGTTCTCGAACGCCAGTCCCCCGAAAACCACTGCCAGCGCCAGCCCGGCCGCGGGCTCGCGGATATGGCTGCGAAACCGCAACATCCGCCGTCCTCGCCACACGGCCGCGCTCAACCCCAGCGAAAGCAACACCAGCGGGATCGACATCACGTGCGGGTGCATGTCCCCCAGCAGGAAGCTGAAAAAAGGGAACTCAGTGATCGTGTTGGGGATGATTCGGGTGCCGCGCCACCAGAACCAGAACTCGGTCGGGTACCAGGCCGTTGTCCGCGGGTTCAACGGCCCGCTGTAGCAGTCCTGGTTCTGGCCCGCCCGGCAGGGGATCATCCACTCCACGCCCATCGTCTCGTACAGTGTCCGGTTGTACTCGCCGTGCGCGGCGGACCACTCGAAGATCGCCGAAAGCGAACCGACAAGCAGGAGCATGCCCACCGCCAACCCGCCCGCCGCCAGCGCCCAGCGTTGCGCGCGCGACCCGAGCGTCCAGCGCGCGAACGCGTACCCCAGTGATGCGATGGCCGCCGCGGCAGCACCGAACGTGTACGCCAGGAACAGGTTGTAGCCTGTCGAAGGAACCACGTCCGCAACCGAGGTCAGCACGCCCGCCTGCAGGTACCCGAAGTAGTAATAGCTCGCCTTTTCGCCCGCCATCCACGGGTCTTTCGGCGGGTAGTCCTTCGAAGTCAGCGTCGCGTTCAGGTACATGAAGTCCATCGGCTGCTCCGTGCCGCTGATCTCCGCGTTGTACGAACGGAACGCCACGTACGCAAAGAACCCACACGTGAACACGCCGGCCACCACGGTGAGTGCCGGCCCCGTCCGGCGCAGCGTCGAAAGAAACCGCCGGTCCCTCCCCGCCACGGCACACGAAATCAGCGCCAGCAGCACAAGCGCCAGCAGATATCCGCCGCGCCCGAAGGGCAGCAGCCCCACGACCCGGAAGATGAAATACAGATACCCGGCGAGCACAAGTCCGAACGGCATCGCCAGTGCGGCGCCCGCGTCGGGCAACCGCCGGAGCATCGCGAACGAGATCGGCAGGCCCAGGATGCCGGCAACGAGCGCAGCCGCCCAGAACGCCAGCATCTCCGTCATTCGCCGCGCCTCACGTCAGCAGCGAGTCCACGAACTCGCGCGCGTCGAACGGCGCCAGGTCCTCCAGGCGCTCGCCCGTCCCGATGAACCGCACTGGTATCCCTAGCTCGTGCGCGATCGCGAACGCGATCCCGCCCCGCGCCGTCCCGTCCAGCTTCGCCAGAACAATCCCGGTCACGCCCACCGCCTCCGCGAACGTCTTGGCCTGCGCCAGCCCGTTCTGCCCCGTTGTCGCGTCCAGCACCAGCAGCGTCTCGTGCGGCGCCTCCGGGTAGTTTCGCTGGATGATCCGGTTCATCTTCTTCAGCTCTTCCATCAGGTTCGTCTTCGTGTGCAGCCGCCCTGCCGTGTCGACGATCATGATGTCCGCCTTCGAAGCCTCCGCCGCCGAGAGCGTGTCGAATACCACGGCCCCCGGGTCGGCGCCCGGCTTGTGCGCCACCACGCGGACGCCCGTCCGCTCGCCCCAGACCTTGAGCTGGTCTGTCGCCGCAGCCCGGAACGTGTCCGCCGCCCCCAACACGACGACGGCGCCGTCGCGCTTGAACGCGTGTGCCATCTTCGCGATCGTCGTGGTCTTCCCCGCCCCGTTTACGCCCACCACGAGCACGATGAGCAGCGGCGGCAGCGGCTGGCGCGCCCAGGCCGGCGGCTCCGTCGCCGGCTCCGACAGGATCTCGATCAATTGGTCGCGCAGCAGCCCTCGAACCTGCGCGCTCTGCTTGAATCCTTCGCTGCGCGCCCGCTTCCGAACGTTCCCGAGCACTGCCTCGGTGGTCGGCAAGCCCGCGTCCGAGGAGATCAGGATCTCCTCCAGCTCGTCCCACAGCGACTCGTCGAAGTCGGCGCTCTGGAACAGCCCGGAGAGCCGCCCGAAGAATCCCCGCTTGGTTCGCGCCACCGCCCGCTCGGTCTGCTCGTGCAATTCGGCCTGCTCTTCGGCGGTCAGTTCCTCGCCTGGCTGCTCATCCGCGCCGAGCGCCGCTGGAGTTGCGACCGCTTCTTCCGGCAATGCCTGGCCGGCATCCTCCGGTGCGCGTTCATCCTGCTGCTGCTTGCGCCAGAACCGCACGGGCGGCGTTCCTTCCTTGAGATGGAGTCACTGGATGGTACCCGCCGCCTGCCCAAAGGTCAGGTTCGCTGTCATGTATCATGTCCCCATGGCAATCGCGGTCACCGAAACGCTGCTCACCGCCGAGGAGTTCTACTGTCTCCCCGATCCCCCCCAGGGCGGCAAGATGGAACTCATTCGGGGAAAGGTCGTCACCCACATGCCCGTGAGCGGGAAGCATGGAAAGCGGCAGGTACAAATCGCGCGGGCTCTCGACGAGTTCCTCGAAGGCCGTCGCCTGGCTGAAGTTGCCGTCGAAACCGGCTTCATCATCCGCCGCGACCCCGACCTCGTTCTCGCGCCCGACGTCTCCGTAACCCCCGTCGACCGATTGCCCGGCGGCCAGCTTCCCGAGGACAGCTTTGTCGACGGCGTGCCAAGCCTCGCCGTCGAGGTTGTTTCCCCAGGCGATTCTGAAGCCCGCGTCATGGCCAAGGTCGGCGAATACCTTGAGGCCGGCGTCGACCGCGTTTGGATCGTCCGCGCCCGAACGCAGACAGTCGTTGTCTTCCGCTCAGGAGGCGACGTCGAGCAGCTCGGCCCTGGCGCGCGTCTTACCAGTGACCACGCCGCCCTGCCCGAGCCCGGATTCGTGCTCGAAGTAAACAGCCTCTTCGCCTGACGCCCGTCAGTTCTGGGGCAGGTCCGAAAGCTTCAGCGAAAGCACCTTTGACACCCCGTCTCGACCCATCGAAACGCCGTAGATAGCGTCCGCCACCTCGATGCTTCGCCGGTTGTGCGTCACCATCACAAACTGTGTTTTCTCCGCCAGCTCCTGCAATGACGACGTGAACCGCCCGACGTTCGCCTCGTCCAGAGCCGCATCGACTTCGTCGAGGACGCAGAACGGCGCCGGGTTTGCCGAAAGCAGCGCGAACAGAAGCGCCACCGCGGTCAGCGATCGCTCGCCGCCCGAGAGCAGGCTCAGGCTCTTGATTCGCTTGCCAGGCGGCTGGGCCTCCATCTCGATCCCCGACTCGGCGATGTTGTCCGGGTCCGTCAGCAGGAGCGCCGCGCTGCCGCCACCGAAGAACGCCGCGAAGTACAGCCCGAACGCCACGTTGACCTTCTCGAACGTCGTTGCGAACCGCGCCCGGATTTCGCCGTTGAGCTCGGTGATGACTTCCCGCAACTGCCCCTCCGCCTCCTCGAGGTCCTGCATCTGCGTGGTCAGGAACTCGTGGCGGTCGTTCAGCTCGCGGTAGTCCTCGGGTGCCTCGGCGTTGATCGCCCCGAGCCGCCGGATCTGCCGCCGAAGCTCCTCGATCCGCAGGCGTGTCTCCTCCAGGTCCACGGTCGCCCCGCCCTGGACCGCGTGCCGGCCGCTCCCGACTTCGAATAACGGATCGGCGGCCATCGCCTGGTCCAGCGACACGATCTTCCCGGCGCGATCCGGCCCGAGCCCCTCGCGCTCCATCTCCGATCGCAGGTGCTCGATGTGCTCCGTCGTCCGCGCCAGCTCGGCCTCCAGGTCGAGCCGCTGCCGGTCGATCTCCAGCAGCCGCTGTTGAGCTTCCGAATACTCGTCCTGGATGGTCCGCTCGTGGTTCTCGAGGCGGTGCAGCTCATCCCGGTCGGGCGCGGCGTCCTCGCTGAAGCGCGTCTGGTCCGCCCGAGTCGTCTCCAGCTCGTGGGCGTATTTCGCGAGCCGCTCGTCAATCACGCTGGCTTCCAGCTCAAGGTTCCGGGCTTGCAGATTCCGCGCCGAGATCTGGTTCGCGAGCCGCTCGACCGCTTTGTCGTGCTGCTCCCGCATCGCCTGGAGCGTCCGCCGCTCGCCATCGACCGTTGCCAGCCGAGCGCTCGCCTCGGAGACCTGGCGCAGCGCTGATTCGCGCCGCTCGGTTGCCTCGCGCACCTCGTCTTCGAGGGCCGCCATCGCGGCTCGGCGTTCATCCCGCCGCGCGTTCAACTGCTCCCCGGCGAGCTGCGACTGTGCGATCTGGCGTTGCCGCGCCTCCCGTTCCCGTTCGATGTCGGCCTGTTTCGATCGAACCGCGTCCATGTCGCGCCGGTGCCGGTGGAGCCGCTCGCGCTCCCGTTCTAGCTCGAACCGGCATGCGTCCGCTGCTCGCCGTAGTGCGTCGTACTGCTGGTCTGCTTCCTTCGCCCGCAACGCAAGCTGCTCAATCGACTCGCGGGCGTTCGCGATCTGGGCCGCACTCCGGTCGGTGCGCTCGCGAATCGCCTCGATCTGCTCAGGGAGCTCGTCCAGCTCCCGCTGCCGCGTGAACACGCTCTCGTCCGCTCCCGAGGCGCCGCCGGCGATCACCCCGGTCGGCTCGATGTAGATGCCGTCCAGCGTGACCACCGCGCCCAGTGATCGCCGGATCATCCGCATCCCCGTCGGCACGTCCTCGACCACGATCACGCGTCCCAGCAGCGTGTCGACCAGCGGCTTGAACCGCGGCTCGCAACGCACGAGTTTCGACGCCACTCCGACGACGCCGCGCTCCTTTTGCAGGTTGACCGGATAGACGTGGCGCACCGATTCGAGCGGCAGGAACTGCGCCCGTCCCTGGCGCCGCTGCTGCAACAGGGCGATCGCTTTCAGCGCCTGCTCTTCCGTGTCCGTGACGATCGCGTGCAGCCGCCCTTCAAGCGCCGCGTTGATCGCCACCTCCAGCCCCGCCGGCACTTTGATCTGTCGCGAGAGCAGCCCGGCAACGCCCGGCACTTCCGCCGGCTCGCCAAGAGACCCCGGTTCGATCCCGTCGATCAACGCCTGCCCCATGATCAGCGCGTTTCGCGTGCCGGCCGCCACGCCGTCGTGCTCCGCCTGCACGCGCCGGAGCGCGTCGAGCCGTCCTTCCAGGTGGTCGAGCTCGCGAAGCTCCTGGTTCGCCCCCGCCTCGTACGCCCGCACCTCTTCCTGGACCTTGCGAAGCCGCTCCCGCGCGTCGTCGGCCTCGCTCCTGCCCGCCTCCAGGGCGATCTCGGCTTCGATCGCCGCAGCTCGCGCGTTCGCATACCGGCGCCCGTAGCCGATGAGCTCGACGACCACTTGCTTGCGCCGCGCGATTGCCTGCTCGGCCTCCCGCTCCAGCTCCGCGATGCGCCGCTCCGCCGATTCGATGTCGTGTTGCATCGCCCCGGCGCGCCGTTCGTCGCCGTCGGCCCCGTCCCGCAGTTCTTGCATCCGGCTCCGGATCTGTGAATACTCCCGTTCCGCGTTGTCGAGGACGGCCCGGAAGCGCCCAACGTTCGCCTTCGCCTCGTCGATTTCGGCGTGGATCTCGATCCCGCGGCGCCCTTCGTCGACCCCTGTGCTCGACAGCCCGAGCTTCTCGCCCTCCAGCGCCTCGATCTCGATCCGAAGCTCCTCGCGCCTCCCCGCGATCATCGCGTGCCGTTCCCGGTCCAGCGCGATCGCCTGTTCCGTGGCAGCTAGCCGTTGTTCGATTTCGGTCGTTCGCGTGTCTCGCCGCGAGATCGCCTCGCGCCGCTTCCGAATCTCCTCTCCGAGCGTTCGCAGCTGTTCGCGCAGTTGGGCCACCCGCTCGGCCGCGTGCGCGTCCTCCGCCGAGCGTTGGTCCAACGCGGCCCGGGCGCGCACGAGCGCGTTGTGCGCCTCGTTCCAGCGCTGCCCGTAATACGCCTTCAGCAGTTCGGAGAGCTCCGCTGAGAGCCGCGAATGCTCTGCCGCTCGCTCCGCCTGCCGCGAAAGCTGCGAGAGCCGCGGTTCGATCTCCGCGACCACGATCCTCACCTTGTCCAGGTTCTCCTGCGTCGCCGCCAGGCGGTCCTGCGCCTCCTTGATCTTCGTCCGGAAGCGCTTCACGTCCGCCGCCTCGTCCAGGAACCCCCGCCGCTCCTCCGGCGTCATGCTCAGCACTTCGTCGACCAGCCCTTGCCCCATGATCGAGTAGCTGTTCTGCCCGACGTCGCCCTTCATCAACAGATCCACGATGTCTCGCAGGCGCACCCGCGAGCCGTTTAGCAGGTACTCTGAGTCGCCGTTCCGGTACACCCGCCGCGCGATCTCGACTTCCGCGAAGTCCAGCGGCAGCCACCGCTCTTCGTTGTCCAGCGTGAGGGCAACTTCGGCCATGCCGACGGCCGCTCGTTCGCCCGTCCCCGCAAAAATCACGTCTTCCTGCTTCTTCGCCCGCAGAAGCCGTGTCGACTGCTCCCCCAGCACCCAGCGGATCGCATCGCTCACGTTGCTCTTGCCCGAACCGTTGGGGCCGACGATCGCCGTCACGCCCCGCCCGTACTCGAACGTCGTCCGGGTGGCGAAACTCTTGAAGCCCTGGATCGTCAGCTTCTTGAGGTACACGGGCTACTCCCCGGTCTCGCTGCGCACGCGCAGGACGTCGATCGCTTGTTCCGCGGCACGCTGCTGTGCCTCGCGCTTCGACGACCCGTCGCCGCGGCCGAGCGACTCCCCGGCCACACGCACTTCCACCGTGAACCGGCGCCCCGCATCGCCGTTCTCCTCGTCCAAGGTGACATATTCAGGGGGTTCGTGCCAACGCGCCTGGACCACGTGCTGCAACGTCGACTTCGAGTCCAGCTGCGATCCTTCCTTCCGCAATAGCTGCAATTCGGGCAAGAGCAGGCGCAGGACGAACGTCCGCGCCGCCCGGTAGCCGTGTCCTACCCACACTGCGCCGACGATGGACTCCATCGCACCCGCCAGGTTCCGCTCGCGTGTCCGGCCGCCGGCTGCCTCTTCGCCCCGCCCCAGCACCAGGTGCTCTCCGAGGCCCAATCGCACTGCCGCCGCCGCCAGCGTCCGTCCCCGCACGATGTCGGCACGCATCCTCGTGAGGTCGCCCTCACCCGCCGTTGGATACCGCCGGAAGAGCTCCGTCGCAATCACCATGCCCAGCACCGAATCCCCCAGGAACTCCAGCCGTTCGTTCGACCGCGCGGCTGCCCCCGATTCGTTCAGATACGAGGCGTGGGTCAGCGCCTCCCGCAGCAGTTCCACCGGAAGTGGCTTTACGCCGAGCCGCTCGGCGAGCGCTTCGTAGGCAGGCGGCGAGGCCAGTGGCACGAACCCTCCTGCTGATGCTGACCGCGCTTCCGTCGCATTCCAGGGAATTGCTAAAGCGCTATGATCATAGAGACGCCGTTTTGCCCGCGTCAAGGATACGATATGCTCCACCCAACGGCCGGGACCACTATGACAAGTGCAAAAACTTCATGCTCCGTCTGCGGCGAGTTCATCGCCGTTCACATGCACGCCCTTTGCAACGCCTGCGGCCTGCCCTATCACCTCAACCAGCGCAACGACATCCCCGGCGACGACTGCGGCCAGGTCTGGATCAACGAAGAGTTCCTCTCGCTCGAATTCGCCTGCAACACCTGCCTCGCGCCGCCCGTCGAAACCGGCAGCCTCGACGACATCCTCGAAGCTGGCGAAGCCGCCGAAGCGTTTGCCCTGCCCCAGTCCACGCTCGTCTCAGCCGCCGAAGCCGGCGCCCTTCGCCACCGCAAAACCGCAAGCGGCGTCTACCTCTTCCAACGCGGCGACGTCGCCGATTTCGCGCGGCGCCGGGGATGAACGGCCGCTGCTGCGAGTGCGGCCAGCCCTTCGGCCGGCGCAGCGTCCTCGTTTGTGCCGACTGCGGCGGCGTGTTCCACTTTCCCGACGCGCGCGTGAACGAACCAGGCCGCCCCTGCGGCGCCCACGTCATCGGCTTCCGCAACCTCCTCGGCCGCGACGTCGTCCCCCTCTGTTTGCGCTGCGACATGGCCTTTCGACTCAGCTACGGGGTGCCTTCATGACCACAACCCGAAAGCGAACCGCGCGCCGAACCCACGCCGGAGGAGCGCAGCCGCAACAGCCTGCCAAGACCGCCACCCTGGAACAGCCGCTCCCGCCC